>CAJXMS010000035.1 GCA_913056475.1 uncultured Bacteroidota bacterium | reverse complement strand
AGAGGTTTGGAAAAACGGGACGTATCGGACGATGAAACAGATCCGGTCCTAAGCGGGAAGTCTATTCAGGTATTTCCCAATCCTACGGCGGATAAGTTTAAAGTGACCGTGCCCAAGTGGTATTCTGACCTAAGGGTGTTACTTTCCAACCCAAGTGGTCAGGTTTTATTGGAACGTCGCCTGCAAGATGAGTCAGCCCATGCGTTTGAATTAGACTTGAAAGGAATGCCCAATGGGGTATATTTCCTTCGCATTCTCACCACCAAGGGAGGAAACAGCTATGTGAAGAAAGTGGTAAAACACTAATTAGGGGCTCTCTGTAAAATCTGTTACCGCGCCGGGCGAGAGGCTTTCCCCAAAAGGCCCTCCCGAAAGCAGGCGAGATTCCGCTTTTAAGAGTGGTGCTGTCGCCCATAGCAAATCCCTCCAAAAAACCCCTGACGGTGGGAAGGGTTTCTAAAGAGCTACCGGACCTACCATAGGTTTCGCAGCAACCAGTAAAGCAAGATAAGCCCCAAAACCAGGTAGCTGGCTACCGGGCCATACAGGCGGCGGCGCCAGCGCAGTAGGCGCGCCGATGGCCGGGACAGCTGATCCAGCCAAAGGCCCAGGGCCAGATAAGGAAGACTCAGCAATAGAAGAGGGTGGAGCTGCCAGGCATGCCCCCAATCGCCGTGCAGCAAAGCGTGTAAAGCCCGCTGGCTGCCACAGCCGGGGCACAACCAGCCCGTGTATTGGCGCACCGGGCAGCGCGGGAACACCGCATGGGCGGCGGGGTCCCAGAAGCCGTAAATCACCAGTAAGACCAAGCCTACTATCCAGAGGCCGTATTTATACCACCTGCTGCGCATCGGGCAAATTAACCCCGGCGGCTACGCCCAGAACCAGTAAAATCACGTAAAGTATAACCCCTGCCACGGCGAGCCCCAGGCCTATGAGGGTCCACCGGCGGGCTCCCGGGGAAGCCCGCTGAGCCCCTCCCGTATCGCCGCCGTAGTAGCGGGACTCTACTTTGCTGGCATTAATGATACCCGCTATACCCAGCGGAAGGCAGCAAAATAAAGTAACCAAAATGGATTCTACCAGCCAGCTCTTAGGCGGGCGGCCGGGATTTTGTAAATTTTCCATAACCTATCGTTTGAATATTCCGAGGCGCTAATTTAAGGGCTGGTTTTTAAGTTTGGTAGCCAGGCCCAAAGCGCCCCGGCAGGGGAATCAAATGCTAATGGTGCTTGAAGCTCGTTTCATCCCTTGCCGCAGCGGTTTGCCCCCTCTTTCCACCGTCGAAAGAGGCGTACCTTTGCCGGTTTACCGATCAAATAATACATGGACATCTACAGCCGCAAAAATTATTGGAAAGTAGCCCTGCTCATCTTTGCCATGCTCATTGGGGCGGCTACCTTGTTTTATACCGAAAGCTTCCTGGCGGATCTGCGCCAGGCGGAGGTTAAAAAAGCCAATCTCTGGGCCCAGGCCATGAGCGCCGTGCAGCGCGCCGATGCCAAAACAGACCTCACCCTGGCATATCAAATTATCCAGGCCAATACCACCATTCCCGTGATCCTGGCCAATGAGGCCGATAGTATCCTGGCCCATAAAAACCTGCCCCAGCGCGTCCAAAACACCCCCTCCAAAATGCGCGCCCGCCTACGCCAAATGCAGGCCGAAGGCCGCCGCATCGAAGTCCAATTTGCCAATAATCAGAGCAACTACCTCTACTATCAAAACAGCACCCTCCTCACCCAGCTACGGCTTTACCCGGTAGTGCTCCTGGTGGTAATTTCCCTCTTTTTGGGCATCGCTTACTGGGCCTTCAGCGGCTCCCGCCGGGCCGAGCAAAACCAGGTATGGAACGGGCTCGCTAAGGAAACCGCCCACCAAATAGGCACCCCGCTCAGCTCGCTCCTGGGCTGGCTGGAAATGCTGCGCCTCAAAGAAGTGGACGAAACCACCCTCGGCGAAATGGAAAAGGACATCCACCGCCTGCAAACCATCACCGATCGCTTCAGCAAAATAGGCTCCCAGCCCGCCATCGAAAAGCAAGACGTCAATGAAGTGACCCGCCAGGCCGTGCATTACCTCCGCAGCCGCAGCCCGCGGCTCATTACGGTGCAACTCCACGAGGCGCCCCAACCCGCCTACGCGGAGCTCAATATTGCCCTCTACGAATGGGTGATCGAAAATCTCATTCGCAATGCCATCGATGCCATCGAAGGCCCCGGCCGCATTATCGTAGAGCTCACCACCACCGCCCGCTCCGTCCAAATAGACGTAAGCGACACCGGCCGGGGCATCCCGGCTGGCAAGATGGGGCAGGTCTTCCGCCCGGGCTACTCCACCAAAAAACGCGGCTGGGGCCTCGGCCTCAGCCTGGCCCGCCGCATCATTCAGGAATACCACCACGGCCGCATTACGGTAGCTGCCTCGGAGCCCGGGCAGGGCACCACTTTCCGGATCCTCCTTAAGCGCCTGGAATCATGAGCGGCTTATACTTCCACATCCCTTTTTGCCGGCAGGCCTGCACCTATTGCGACTTCCACTTTTCCACCCGCCGGCAGCAGCAGCCCGCCATGGTAGCGGCCATCCGGCAGGAGCTTCAGCAGCGCGCGCCTACCGGGCCTACCGGCCAAATGAAAAGCATCTACCTCGGCGGCGGTACCCCTTCTTTACTGAGCCTTTCCCAGCTGGAAAGCTTACTCCAGGCGGCGCAGGCCAACTTTTCCGTAGACCCGGCAGCCGAGATCACCCTGGAAGCCAACCCCGATGACCTCAGCCTGCCCTACCTCAAGCAGCTGCGTCAGCTCGGGGTCAATCGCCTCAGCATCGGCCTTCAAAGTTTTGACGATTCCCATCTCCAGCTTATGAACCGCGCCCATAATGCCCGCCAATCCCGGCAGTGCCTGGAGTGGATCCGGGCGGCCGGGTTTGATAATTTTACCGTCGATCTTATCTACGGCATGCCCCGGCAGTCGCCAAAGCATTGGGAAGGCCAGCTAGCCGCGCTGGCCCCGTTCAAACCGCCCCACTTCTCCGCCTACGCCCTTACCGTGGAGCCCCGCACCGTCCTCGCTCACCAGGTAGCCCGCGGTACCCTGCCCGCTCCGGAAGAAGAAACCGTAGCCGCTCATTTCGACTATCTTCAGCAGTGGGCCGCCGCGCAAGGCTACGAGCACTACGAGTTAAGCAATTTAGCCCTGCCCGGATGCCGCGCCGTTCACAATAGCGCTTACTGGCAGGGCCAGCCCTATCTGGGCCTGGGGCCCGGCGCCCACAGTTTTGATGGAAAGCAGCGCTACGCCAATGTGGCCAGCAATCCCCGCTACCTCAAAGCCATTCAGGAAGGCCAGCCCACGGGAACCAGCGAGTGGCTCCGTCCGGAAGACCACCTCAACGAATACCTCATGACCCGCCTCCGCCTGGACGAGGGTTTTGCCTGGGCCGACCTCACCGAGCGATTCGGATCCCGCTGGGCCCAGTTTGTGCGGCGCGAAGCTCAAAAACACTTGAAAGCCGGCCGTTTTCAAGAAGCAGCCGGGCGGCTTTTTATCCCCGCTGCCTGGCGTTTTCATAGCGATGGCCTCGCCGCAGAGCTCTTTGCTTTACAGCCCACCGCTTAGCGAACTTAAGGGGCCAAGTTTGGGTTCCTTTCCCTTACTTTACCCCTTTCTTTCCCTAGCTTCTTTTGGCATGATCATCTTTCTGCGCATCAGTATATCTATTCTGTTTTTAGGCTTAATTGACTGGTACGCCTACCAGGCGGTCAAAACCGCCTTTGGCAGCACTTTGGCCACCCGCCTTATTTACTGGGGTCTATCGGGCGGTATGTGGCTCTTTTTGCTGGTTTTGGTAGCTTCTTTTGATCGGCAGAGTGGCCCGCACGACCCGCTTTTCAAGTGGTATGCGGGCGCCCTCACCCTATTGTTGGTGCCCAAGCTGATCTTAATAATCGGTCTTTTGGGCGAGGACGTGCTGCGCTTTATCACCGGCCTGGTGCATAAAGTTAGCGGGAGCGAAGGCGCTTTTTGGCCCGAGCGCCGGCGGGTGGTAAGCCTCATTGGCTTGGGGCTGGCGGCCATTCCTTTTGCGGGCATTTTGCACGGCATTTGGAAGGGGCGCTACAATTACCGGGTTATCCGCCAAACCCTTTATTTCCCCGATCTTCCGGCGGCCTTTGATGGCCTGCGCATCACCCAAATATCCGATATCCACAGCGGCAGCTTTGACAACCGCGAAAAAATACGCTATGGCATCGACCTGATCAATGCCCAAAAAAGTGATCTTCTCCTCTTTACCGGTGATCTGGTCAATAGCCGCGCCGAAGAGATGGAGCCCTGGATGAAAGAGTTTAAGCGGCTAAAAGCTCCCCTGGGAAAATATTCCATCCTGGGCAATCACGATTACGGCGATTACGTAGAGTGGGAAAGCCCGGAGGCCAAGGAAGCCAATATGCAGCGGCTCTACGCCATTGAAGCGGAATTGGGTTTTGATCTATTGCGCAATGAAAACCGCCGCCTCTCCCGCGGTGGCGATGCTATTCGCCTGGCCGGCGTGGAAAATTGGAGCGCCGGCGGCGTAAAGAAGGATGGGGATCTCGAGACGGCTTTGGAAGACCTGGCGCCCGAGGATTTCACCATCCTTCTTTCCCACGACCCCTCACACTTTGATCACCAAGTGGTCCAGCACCGCCAGGCCGTCCAGCTCACCCTTAGTGGTCATACGCACGGCATGCAGTTTGGCATCGAAATTCCCGGCTGGGTTAAGTGGAGCCCCGTGAAGTACCGTTACCCCCGCTGGGCCGGGCTCTACCAAGAAGCCGGTCGCAAGCTCTACGTAAACCGGGGCTTTGGATTCCTGGCTTTCCCCGGCCGGGTGGGTATCTGGCCCGAAATAACCGTGCTCGAGCTCCGGCGCGGCGCCTCTCCGGCTAGCGCAAAATGCTTATTTTAGCCCTTCATTTTAAAAACATTTACCATGCTAAAGGCCCGCTTTTTTCCTTTTTTGCTCAGCTTATCCTTCCTGGTATTCGCGCAGACCGCCTGCACCAAAGACCGCACGGGAGGAGAGGATGGCAATGGCAATGACAACCAACCCACCGGCCTCGCGGCAGACCTGGACGGGCAATTCGAGGTGGAATACATCGATTTTGGCGGAGCCCTGAGCACCTCCGGCTTTTCGGCCCCCATCGATAGCGCCGGCAATGGCACCGACGGAGGCACTTTCACTTTTGACGCGGCCAATGACAGTGCCCAGTACGACGTGGATGGCCTTATCGCGACTTCTTTTTTAAACCAGTCTGTAACCCTTCCTATTCCGGTCCAAGGAAACGGGGAACTCACCGTGGAAAGCAACACCCGCTTTATCATCGACGATGCTTTGCGCGGGGAAACCACCTTTGATGTTTCCAATAATACCGGCGACGCCATGATCCTTTCCACTACGGTGCAGCAGGATACTGCGGTGCTTAATTTTAGTGCCACCCTGGACATGACGCTGGACATCAAAATCCAGCGGAAGTAGCCCCCGGCAGGCGTCTCGAGCCTTAGCGGCTTTTCTTTTGGCGGAGCTTGGCCAGCATGTCTTTTACCATGGCGGGTAAATCGTATTCCGGCTGCCAGCCCCAGTCTTCCCGGGCACGGCTATCGTCTATGGCCTGCGGCCATCCGGCCGCTATGCTGTCTCTTTCATCGGGCTTACAGGAATAGGTAAAGCCTGGTATTTCTTTCTGGATAGCGGCTCCCAGCTCAGGCGGGGTAAAGCTCAGGGCGGTTACGTTATAGCTGGTCCGAATCTTGACTTTTTCGGCGGGCGCTTCCATCAGGGCTATGGTGGCCCGGATGGCATCGGGCATGTACATCATGGGCAGGGCGCGGTTTTCCCCCAGAAAGCTTTCGAAAGCTTCTCCGGCCAGGGCTTGGTGGAATATATCGATGGCATAGTCCGTGGTGCCACCGCCGGGGGCGCCTGCATAGGAGATCAGCCCGGGATAGCGAATGCTGCGCACATCTACCCCGTATTGTTGGTGATAGTACTGACACCAGAGCTCTCCGGAAAGCTTGCTGATGCCGTAAACAGTGCCCGGATCCATTACCGTGAATTGGGGGGTGTTTTGCTTGGGGGTAGTGGGGCCAAAGGCGGCTATGGAGCTCGGCCAAAAGACTTTTTGGATCAAGCCTTCCCGGGCCAGGTTAAGCACGTGAAAAAGGGTGTCCATATTGAGTTGCCAGCCTTTTTCGGGCATTTTTTCGGCGGTGGCGGAAAGCATGGCTACCAGGTGATAAATGGTCCCTATTTCATAGCGCTGCGTTACTTCGCGCAGGGCCCCGGCATCCGTAGCGTCCAGCTTTTCGTAGGGGCCCTGGCCGCTTACGCTTTCCGGCGTTTTGAGATCGCTGGCGATAACATTTTCTGCGCCGTGCTGCTCCCGCAAGGTGGCCACCAGATCAGTACCTATTTGTCCGCCGGCGCCCAGCACCAGTATTTTTCGCATGGAAATGCATTTTTAGGAATGGGGCCCAAAGGTAGCCAGCAGTTTTTATTCCTGAGGCGCCCTCGAAAACGAGGCACGGACGACCCCAATCCGCCAAAAAAGCCCCTTTGCGCCGGCAAAGGGGCTCTTGGGAAAGATGAGCTTTGGCCTGTTTCTTTAGAGGATCACAACAACTCCCACACGGAGGCTAAAGCTGCTGAAGTTGAGCCAATCTTTTAGGCCCTGGGAAGGCTCGTCAGGCTCATTGGAACTATTGTTGTCAATGTTTCGGACGAACTCGGTTTCTTTTTCAGAAACACTAAGGTCATCCAGTTGATCCTGGTTGTTTTCCTCATAGCGCACTATTGTCGCAGAGTTTGGGGCTACTTGTAGGGCGCTGAAAGCCACGCCCGCGTTGAGAAAAATATCGCTGTCCACCTCAAACATCATCCCGGCTTCCCCCAGGGCCCCCATGCTGATGCCGTTGTTCAAGCGGGTTTCCGTTTCCAGAGTAACCACCGTAGGGGTGTTATTGACGAGGGTTGGTTGAGGCGATTCAGTCACCACCGAAAGCATGGTGTACTGAATAATGGGCCCCACCTTGGCGTAGGGCGATACGTCCTCATCCATGCGGAAAAACAACAGGGGTGCCAGGCGAATGCTGCTGGCATTAAAGGTAGTTATTTGTTCGCCGGAGATCGGCTGTCCAGAATTGGGGTCTTGGTAGGTGATAGAATTGACGTTCTGGTAGCCCAAGTTGTTTTGGTAATTCAAACGGGCTTCGATGCCGAAAACATCGTTAAAGAGAAACCCACCGGATACCCCTACATTAAGGCCACCCCCCAGGTTTAGGTTGTCCACGCTTGGGCTGCTGGCGTCGCCAGTAAGGGTTATTTCTCCCGGGGCTTTTATACCGTACCCTGCTACCGGGTTGAAGTAAAAGTCCTGGGCGCTGAGCGTGG
The DNA here is from genome assembly GCA_913056475.1 of uncultured Bacteroidota bacterium. Classification (GTDB taxonomy): domain Bacteria; phylum Bacteroidota; class Bacteroidia; order Flavobacteriales; family Schleiferiaceae; genus CAJXMS01. The sequence continues at coordinate 4,997 of CAJXMS010000035.1, read as the reverse complement.
TGGTGGCAAGCAAAGCCACGGCGGTCATAAGAATTCTCATAATGGGGAATTTTAGATTAGAAATTAAGAGAAGAAGTTACTATTCGAAAAAGGCCAATGAGCAAGCAAGTGCGGGCGGCTTTTTTTTTTGCTTTTCCTCGGGATTTTCGGGTGGCAAAAGTTGATAAGAGAAGCTCCCTAATAGGGCCAGGCTGCTGGCCGGGAATGGCTTACTAAAGGTCCGTTCCGGCTGGGACCTGAATCCGGTGTAAAGCTGATTTCGGGTCACTCCTACGGTTTGCAGGAATTTTTCCAGATTGGAAGAGGAGTAGCGAAAGCGAAGCGCAAGGCCGGCGCTAAATCTTTTGAAAAGCTGCCACCGGCCTCCCAGATTAAGCTGAAAAACCGGCGAATAGCCCAATCCGTAGGTCCAGCTTATTTCGTTTTTAGCCCCTTGCTCCACGGCTTCCAGCTTATGCACTAGCAAGCGGTAGCTCATACCAACGGATGCCCCTATCCAGGGATAGATCCCTTCCCGGCCCAGGGGAAAGTGCCGCACTCCTATTAGGGCGGAGATGCTTTCACTCCTCAGCTGGTTGTTTATTTGGCCTGCACCGTAGTGGGGCTGGCTATTGCCCGTCAAGTCAAATCGACTTTGGTTAATGCCCCTTTCCAATTTTTGATAGTGCAGGCTGGCTACCAGGGCCACGGGAATATTGAAGTGGTTCTCGAAAGTGAGGCCTCCGTGGAAACCTTCTCCCAGGCTTACGGAGGTACTTTTGGCCGTGAGGCCTTCCGCATAAGCCACTTCACGGGCTACTACGGGCCAGCCACGACCGGCATTTAAAACGAGGCGATTCTGGGCGGCCAGGGAGCAGCTTACTAGAATGAGCGCGCTGCAAAGGCGTAAACGCATAAAAAATAGGCTTAGGTTGACTAAATTTAAACGAAGCTACATAAAATTTGGCAATTTAGCGTGCTCATCAATTGGGCCTATGGATAAAGCTACTCGTTTAAAATACTTTTTACAAACCCTGGGTCCCGGGATTTTATTTGCCAGCACCGCCATAGGGGTAAGTCACCTGGTGCAAAGCACCCGGGCGGGGGCGCTCTACGGCATGGGCCTTTTATGGGCGGTGGTGCTGGCCAATTTATTCAAGTACCCCTTTTTCGAGTTTGGCTCCCGCTATGCCGGTGCTACGGGCGAGAGTATAATAGACGGGTACCGGCGGCAAGGCCGCTGGATGCTCTGGCTTTACTTTGGGGTTACGCTTTGCACTATGTTTTTTGTAGCGGCCGCGGTGGGAGCGGTTACCGCGGCCTTCTTGGATCACCTTTTTGGGCTTAGTGCCCGCTTATCTTTTTGGCAGCCCACCTACACCACCCTGGGGCTTTTTACCGGGTGCATTGGGGTGCTGTTTTGGGGCCGTTACCAGGTTTTAGATCGGCTGATCAAGATTGTCGGAACGGTGCTGCTGCTTTCTACGGCAGGGGCAGTCTTGCTCACGCTCTGGCAAGGACCGGTAGTGGCCTCCTTCACCTGGTTTGAGCCGGAGGCGCTTAAGCCCGGCAGTGAGGCTTTCGTCTTCCTCATTGCCCTGATGGGCTGGATGCCCACCGCGGTAGATCTATCGGCCTGGAACAGCTTATGGACCATCGAGCGCCAGCGCGATAGCGGGCATACGGCGCCCCTGCGTTCCGTTCTTCAGGAGTTTAATATCGGTTACCTGGTGAGCGCTATTTTGGGGCCTTGTTTCCTCCTGCTGGGCGCTTATTTGCTTTACGGCAGTGGGCAGGCGCTACCGGCGGGCTCGGCGGGTTTTGCCGCCGGCATTGTGGGCTTATACACCAGCAGCATCGGGGAATGGAGCCGGCTCATTATTACGGCCTCGGCTTTTTCCATCATGCTGGGCACTTCCATAGCGGTTTTTGATGGCTACGGGCGCAGCATGGAGCGTTTGCTTATTTTACTGCGCAGCCCGCAGCCCGCCCGGCAGGAAGGCAGCAGTCCCGCCAGTAGTCCCGGTACTTACCGGATTACCACCGTGCTAGTAGGCAGCGGAGCGCTGCTCGTCATCTTCTTGCTGGGCGATAGCCTAAAAGAGCTGGTGGATGTGGCCACCACCATCAGTTTTCTGGTGGCGCCGCTCATTGCGGTGGTTAATTTTCGGCTGGTTACCTCCCGCCATATGCCCACCGAGGGCCTGCCACCGCGCTGGCTGCGGGTGCTCAGCTACGCGGGCATCGTGTTCCTCACGGGCTTCGCCCTGCTGTATTTGTTTTTGTAGGCCTGCCGGCCAAATGAGCTTTACCGGCCTTTCCCCAAGCGGTATCTTAGCAGATAGGGCCTCCTGGTATTAAGCAGTATCCCTTAATAACGGGTCCTTTGAATGGTATATTTAAAAGGCCATTTGTTTTGCCTCATACCATGCCCCTTTCCGGCGGATATCCTCTCTCGGCAGAAGAATCTTAGCCGCGATAAAAGCGCTCTGGCTCCTAGTCAAAAGGCCTAAGCGGAAAATGGGGAAGCCCAACCGGGAATAGGCAGTATCTCTGAAAGGGAAAAAAACCAGATTGCCTCTCGGCAACCGTTAAAGGAGCGCTCTACTCCTCAATATTTTGGTAAAGGTGCCGGATCTTGTCCAGTTGAAACTGGCGGTCTTCCAGCTCTTCTTTTACCTGGCGGTGATTGGCCTCTACTACGGGCCATAGCTTCTCATCTACCAGGATATGGCCCGGCCCCTGCTGCAGCGCTTCGGGTTTTTGCTCTTCCAGCCACTGGCGGCGCTCGGTCAGGTACTGATTGATTTTTTCATAGCGTTCTTCCCAGTACTGATGTACCAGCTTGTGGGGCTTCTTGTAGAGGTAACGGGCTTTTTCTTTTTGGTAGGTCTTTAAGCGGAGGCGGTGGGTTTGGGCGTTGTGCTTGAGGGTGAGGGTATACTCTTCCTCCGTTTTTTGGGCCCCCAGGCGGTTTACCAGTTTAAAGTCTTCATCGTAGAGGTTTACCACCTCTTGGTCGGCCACTTTTAAGCGGTTATAATCGTTCACTTGCACATAGCGCCCGGCAAAGTCTTCCCCATTTTTCTGAAGCTCGTAGTAGGTGTCGTCTACCGGCCGCAGCACCTCTTCCGTGGTGGTGTGGCGGATTTTTACTTCGCTTTCTACCTCTGCTTCAAAGTCTTTTATTTCCCGTCGCAGCATAGGTAGGCCTATTTGCAGGCTGTAGCCGTGCTTGCGAATGGTATCACTTACCATGGCCGCTACTTCTTCGTATTGCTCGGGACGGTTCCAGAGGCAGTGCGTCATCAGGAAGCAATCCATGAGATTTACCGCGGCGCGCTCGTTAAGAAAAGCACTGGTGCGCAGCAGGCGGATGATCTTTTTCCAGCGGCGGTCGTAAACCTTGATTTGGAGGCGCTCTTCTTTTTGCTTTTGGTTGTAGGCTTCAATTTTTTCCCGGATCACCTGAATGGTGTTAAGGACTTCTTCGGGTACTTCTATTTGCTGGATTTCTTTTTGCCACTGATTGAGCTCCTCCTTGCTCAGTTTGTATTCCTTGGGAACCGTATCGCTGTACACTTCCTCGGTGCCGGTGATCATCTGGATAAAGCGCTTACCGCCGCTAATGCCCTGCAGGTGGTAGCGGATCAGCAGGCGGTCGTACAGCGGGCCAAAATTTTCGCCTTCCGGGGGCAGCTCGTTGCTGGCGGTTATCAGGCTTTTGAGGTCTACCGCTATTTCCTGCTCCCCGTTGCGATACACTTTTTCGTTGATGATGGTTAGCAGGGCGTTTTGAATGCTGGAGCTGGCCTTCCATATTTCGTCCAGGAACACCAGGTTGGCCCCCGGCATATAAGCTTCGGTTTTGCGTTCGTATTTGTCTTCTTCTTTCAGTTTCTGGATGGAAACCGGGCCAAAAACCTCTTCCGGGGTGCTAAACCGGGTCATCAGATATTCAAAGCTGCGGGCCTGGCGGAAAGCATACTTTAAGCGGCGGGCGATAAGGCTCTTCCCCACCCCGGGAGGTCCCAGTAAAAAAATGCTTTCGCCCGCCAGGGCGGAGAGCAGGGCTAATTTGATCACTTCATCCCTTTCGTAAAGCCCCTGGGTGAGGCCTTCCAGCAGCCCCTTTATTTTTTCTTTCCGGTTCATGGGCTTGCTAACAAGTGAGGGTAAACCCTGTTCAGCTATCCGGGATCTTTCGCGCTCCCCGGCTATGCGCGGAAGGTGTTATCTTCGCTCTTTTAATCTACAAACTGTGTTCATGAGTACCATGATGCCGGCCGCCAAGCAGCGCCGCTACGACAATGCCTACCTCCGCATGGCCCGGGAGTGGGCCAAGTTATCTTATTGCCGGCGCCGGCAGGTGGGGGCGCTCATCGTGCGCGACCGGATGATCATTTCCGATGGTTACAATGGCACCCCCAGTGGTTTTGAGAACGTATGTGAAGACGAAGCGGGCACCACCAAATGGTACGTGCTTCACGCGGAGGCCAATGCCATCTTAAAAATAGCGGGCAGCACCCACTCTTCTCAGGGCGCCACGCTCTACCTCACCATGTCGCCCTGCAAGGACTGTAGCAAGCTTATTCATCAGGCCGGCATAAAACGATTGGTGTACATGCAGCGTTATAAAGACGATCAAGGCTTATTATTTTTGGAAAAAGCCGGGGTCGAAATCGTGCAAATCACCGAAATTGAGGAATAAAATCCTATATCCCATTTATTTAGCGCTGGCCGTTTCCATAGGCCTGGGCTTAGGTATCATGCTCAATAACACCTCTCCGGTGATGGCCATCAAGGAGGTAAACGAGCGGGAAGCCAAGCTCCGCAAAGTCCTGGAACTGATTAATTATCAGTACGTAGATCCCGTAAATACCGATAGCCTGCTGGACCAGACCATCCAGAGCATGCTCAAAAAGCTGGACCCTCATTCTACCTACATCCCTCAAAACCAGGTAGCAGCGGCGGAAGAGACCATGCACGGCGAGTTTGTAGGGGTGGGCATTGAGTTT
>CAJXMS010000034.1 GCA_913056475.1 uncultured Bacteroidota bacterium | reverse complement strand
GGAAGGGGCATACTCAGCTGCTAAACTACGAACCAGCCCTTCCACGGCTCCTTTGCCAGCGCTCACCGAACTGTGGAAAGGCAAACCCGTTTGCACGGCTACCGTGCTGAAAAAAACCGCACTGCCGCGTTTACTCGCTTTTAGTTTGCCAATAACCTGATGAAGTACTTTAACCGCTCCCAGGTAATTAAGCTCCATTTCCGCCCGCAGGGTGTCCAGGCTGAAGCGTTTAAATGGTTGCAGATTGATGGATCCCGGACAATATGCCAGTCCATCAAGTTTTTCGGGAACCTCCGGCAGCTTTTCGTCATTTACCGCGTCATAGGTCATTTTCTTAACGCCCGAGGGGAGATCCGCCTGTTCAATATTTCTACTGGCGGCAATCACCTCATGACCCTCCGCTAAGAGTTTTTCAACCAGGGCTTTGCCAATTCCGGAGCGCCCTCCGATAACTAAAATGGTTCTCTTTTCTTCCATATTCACATTGATCTATTTAGCGTTCTGATTTTAAGTAATTCCAAAATTCTTGACGTCCTTGAGGCGAATCAAACTGACCGCTGTAATGGCTGGTGAGTGTACTGGAAGCGCAGTCTTCTACCCCGCGGGTAGAAACACACATATGGTCCGCATCAATCACCACGGCCACGTGTTCGGTTTGAAGGACTTCCTTAAGTTCGGCTGCAATTTGCTCGGTCAGTCTTTCCTGCACCTGAGGACGTTTGGCATAGAAGCGCACAATTCGGTTGATCTTGCTTAACCCGATCACTTTGCCGGAGGATACATAGCCAACATGACAAACGCCGGTAATGGGAACAAAATGATGTTCACAGTAAGAGTGCAGGGTTATATCCTTTTCCACGAGCATTTGGCCATAACGATACTTATTATCAAATAGCTTGGCCGCCGGCTTATTCTCTGGATTTAAGCCCTGAAAGACCTCTTGCACATACATCTTGGCCACGCGCTGGGGGGTTCCCTTGAGGCTATCGTCGGTGAGGTCTAAACCGAGTATGTGCATGATATCCGCAAACTTATCGGCTATCTGCTCAATTTTTTCGCTTTCCGGCAAATGATGGGCCTCCGGGTGCATGGGAGTATCTAAGCGTGTGGAGAGGGGCTCATCGTCCAAGACCTCATAATCGGTACTGCTATGTCCATTTCGGAGATAGGATGCTTGATTGGTTGAGGCTTGGCCGTTAAGCCCCTCTCCCTTGCCGTTGTGCTTTTGTCCGTTGATAGCTTGGCCGTTAGTCGGCGCATTCAACGAAATTTCGCGGGGTTTCATAAAGCGTAATTTTTAATTCGTGTTCCGGACGCAGCGCCGGCTTCAATAATTGATGAATAACAACCGCGATGTTTTCCGCGGTGGGGTTCAAATTTTTAAACTCTTCCGTTTGGGTGTTAAGATTTTTATGGTCGAATCGTTCTTCAACCCTTTCTTTAATAAGATCTTTGAGCCATTTCATATCCAGGACATAGCCCGTTTGGGGATCGATGTCTCCTTTTACGGAAACGATTAATTCATAATTGTGTCCATGGTATTCGGGGTTATTGCATTTACCAAAAGTGTTTTCATTGGTTTGTGCGTCCCAGGCAGGATTATGCAAGCGGTGCGCCGCGTTGAAATGCGCTTTTCGGCTTACGGTTACTTTCACAGGGTTTGCTTTAGGGTAGTTGTAAATCGTTGAAAAATTATTTTAAACCAGGCGGTATAACGCTCAGGATGAACTTGCAGATCCCGTTCTACCGCCGAAGGAAGCAGCCAGCAGAAATCCATTACCTCGTCGGTGTTTGGTTCTGGATCATGGTTGTATTGCCCGATGAAGAGATGATCATACTCGTGTTCGATCATCCCTTTATCAAGTTCAGCCCGGTAGGTAAATTCAAAGGCCTTTTCGATGGGACAATCAAAACCCATTTCCTCTTCCATACGACGATGAGCAGCCGCTTCAACGGCTTCTCCCTCTCGGGGATGGCTACAAACGGTATTGGTCCACAATTGTCCGGAATGGTATTTATGGGCGGCTCGCTGTTGGAGGAGCAACTCCCCTTTCCGGTTCAATACAAAGACGGAGAAGGCGCGGTGTAATAACCCTTGCCGGTGGGCTTCCATTTTCTCCATCAGTCCCAGCGCATGGTCTTGCGCGTCGACCAGGATAACTTCTTCTGCCATAAATGCTTAGTGGGTAGGGATTAAAGAAGGTTAAAACTGTGCCGCAGGTAGGAACTCACTAAGAGACCGTACTTATTGCGGTTGGGAATTCGTACGCGTTGTTGGAGGATAACATCACTGGGCGTGCTTTTGATTTTACGGAATAGGGAATAGAAATAAACGTAGGCCATGTACACGCCGAAGCGGGCCTTTTTAGGAAGCGCCAGAATTCCTTTAAAACCTTCCTTAAAATCTTCTTCTATGTCTTTTTCTATCTGCTGTTTCACCTGGTCATTGAATTCACTTAAGTCCACCCCGGGGAAATAAGTGCGCCCCAGGTCATGATAATCATCTTTTAAGTCCCGCAAAAAATTAATTTTTTGGAAAGCTGCGCCCAGTTTCATGGCATTGTATCTGAGCTGCTGATACTGGGCCTCATCACCATAGCAGAAGACCTTAAGGCACATGAGCCCCACTACCTCGGCGGAACCGAGTATATAATCTTCGTATAGCGCCTGATTAAAGCGCCGTCCAGGTTCTAAATCCATCTCCATGCTGCGCAAGAAGGTTTCGATTAATTCCCAATCAATGTCGAATTTGTTCACCGTTAGTTGGAAAGAATTCAGAATGGGATTAAGGCTAATGCCCTCTTCGATGGCCTCGGCGGTCTGCTTTTTAAAATCCTGGAGCAGCTTTTCTTTCGGATAGCCATGAAAGGTATCTACAATTTCGTCGGCAAAGCGAACAAAGCCGTAGATGGCGTAAATGTGCTTATGGAGGCTTTTATCCAAGAATAAAATACCCAAAGAGAAAGAAGTGCTGTAACGCTTGGTTACCTGGCTACTGGTCCGGTAGGAGATTTTGTCGAATAAGGCTTTCATACCGCAAGAGCTTTAGCGTAATCTTTCTCAATTTCGTCGGCCACCACTTGCCCGGAAATAAGCGAAGGGGGTACGCCTGGTCCTGGAACCGTAAGCTGACCGGTATAATAGAGATTATTCACTTTTTTACTTTTTAGGGAAGGCTTAAGAATGGCTGTTTGCCTCAGGGTATTGGCCAGTCCGTATGCATTCCCTTTAAAGGAGTTATAATCAGACACAAAGTCGCTAGTTGCGAAAGAACGCTGGTATTCGATCGAATGTTCTAGGTTTTCCCCTGTTAATTTTTTGATCCGGGCCATCAAAAGATGAAGATAATCTTTCTTAACGGAGTCGGTATCTACCAGTCCGGGGGCGGTAGGCACCAGGAGGAATAGATTTTCTTTGCCCTCTGGCGCGGCGTTTGGATCCGTTTTACTGGTGGCCGAAACGTAAAACAAGGGCTTTTTTGGCCACTGTGGGTGGTCGTAAAGCTGGGCCGCATGCTCATCAAAGGATTCGTCAAAGCAAAGGGTGTGGTGCAATAGTCCCTCCACTTTTTTAGAAACACCCAGGTAATAAAGCAAGCTTGAAGGGGCCATATCCCGTTTTTCCCAGTATTGAGGGGAGTACTGACGGTAAGCGGCAGGCAGTAATTGCTGTTCTACGTGATGATAATCAGCTCCGGCTACGACGATATCGGCTGTGTAGGTAGCATTATCGCATTCCGCACCCGAAATATGGCCTCCGGTAGCCACTTTTAAATTGCGTACGGGGCTGCTGGTCACAATCTCTACCCCTTTTTCTTTTGCCAGGGCCACCATGGCTTCTACAATCTCCACCATTCCGCCTTTGGGAAACCAAGTGCCCAGCTCCATATCAGCGTAATTCATCAGGGAGTAGAGCGCCGGCGTGTTTTTCGGGGTGCCTCCCAGGAAAAGAATTGGAAATTCCATGAGTTGCCGTAAGCGTGGATTCTGAAAGTGCTGGTGTACGTAGGATCGTATCGATTTTAACAGGTCAAGTTGAAACAAGCCTTTCGCAATACGCCAGTCAGCAAACTCTAATAGAGATCTTCCGGGTCTGTAAACCAAGTCTTTGATTCCCACCTCGTATTTATAAGCCGATTCTTCCATGAACTTGCGCAACTTCAGCCCGCTCCCCGCTTCGATTGACTCAAAGAGCTCCACACATCGCTCTAATCCGGCGGGGATATCTAAATAATCCTGGGCACCGAAGTAAACCCGGTAGGAAGGATCTAAGCGCTCTAAGGAATAGTAATCCGCTACAGATTTACCATAAGATTGGAAATAGCGTTCAAAAACATCTGGCATCCAGTACCAGCTAGGTCCCATATCAAATGTAAAACCATCGGCAGAGAAAGCGCGCGCTCGGCCACCGGGTTGATCGTTCTTTTCCAGGATTTGAACTTGATAACCTTTATCAGCCAGGGCGGTAGCAGCGGATAAACCCGCGAAGCCGGACCCTATAACGAGTACCTTTTTGTTCATATGTACGGTGGATTAACGGTAAGCTTTAAGCTTATCCATCATCTTACGACGAGCCAGAAAGATACGGCTTTTTACCGTCCCCAGGGGAATCCCCATGATCTCGGCTATCTCTTCGTATTTGTACCCGTTGTAGTACATCATAAATGTTTCCACGTAGGTTTTATCTACGCTGTTGATTTGCTTCATGATATACTCCTGATCTACCTTCCCGTCCGTAGTTACCGTCTTTTCGGTTTCCCGGATATTGAGAAAGTACTTGTTGTCAGTGTCATCAACAAAGGTATTTTGATTCTTCCGCTTGCGGTAGGCATTGATGAAGGTATTTTTCATAATGGTGTAAAGCCAACCCTTGATATTAGTACCCTCCTGAAACTTATCCTTATTCTTAAGGGCCTTGAAGTAAGTCTCCTGTAAGAGGTCATTGCTCTCCTCCGGATCTTTGGTCAGTTTCATAGCCAGCTGGTAGAGGAAGCTTTGGTGGGAGAGAATGACGGTACCGAATTCTGATTTAGACATCGTCTTGGGTTTTGTTTAATTATAATACCCCAAAGTTAAACAAGGACATTTAACGCACCAAACATTTTGTCAAACTTTTTTGGTGAAACCTTAAACAAACTGATTTTCAAATAGGTAAACGATGTTGAGACATCGGATTCCCCCAAAATGCCTTTAATGGCTGTCTACGAACGACTTCTTAAGGGCTTCGATATCTGGCGCCACTTCGATTATTTCGGGCTTTTGGTCCAGATCGTAGTTGTGAAACTGCATGCCGGTAAAGAAGAACCGGTAGTTTTCGTCGTCAAACATTTCTCCCAGCTTCTGGAAGTAAACATCCATCTCCTCATTATGGGGCTTGGTGGTGAAAACCGAGACGAATTGTTCCACCTTCGTTTTCTTACTGACGTCCTTTAAATACTCCATGGGCACTGATTGCCCCAGGTAGATCACTTTATAGCCCGATTTCTTCAAGTAATAATAAAGGTACAGGAGGCCGAGCTCATGCAGCTCCTCCGAAGGAAGGTAAAGCACATAAGTGCCTCGTTCCGCGTTTCCTTGCGGAATGATGGTTTGGTCAATGATAGAATAGAGCTTTAGCTTTACCAGGCTGCTGATAAAGTGCTCATGGCTCACGTTGATAGCCCCGGCTTGCCACAACAAGCCGATTTCTTGGATAAATTTACCCAGGATCTTAGACAGGGTCTCTTCCGTGCCAAATTGGATGAGACATTTGTTGAATACACTATCAAAAAGATACTCATCGAACTCAAGCATCGCTATCTTGAAGGCATTGATCTGGCTTTCATAATTGCCTTGATAGCGCCCCGCGTCTATTACCGCCGCCCGGATTTCCTCCGTACTCATCTCCGACACCTTACTAATGCGCATCCCACTTTTTACCAGGACCGCTATATTGAGTATTTTCTTAAGGTGCTCTTCGACGTAATAGCGAATATTGGTATCGGTCCGGTGAGGCTGGAGCAGGCCGTACCGCTGCTCCCAGGCGCGAATGGTGTGGGCCCGGATGCCGGAGAGCTGCTCGAGATCTTTTATTGAATACTTAGACTGCATAAATAACTTTAACCGACGAATAAACGCTTTAGGAAGTCGTCTTGTTTAATCTTTAAGTTGAAATTGTACACAAAGGTAAATACTTTGTTTAAGGTGAGCCCAAAAACATCCAACAAAGAAGACACAGCCACCGCGGGACTATCCACTCCCCTCTCCTGAACTACATTTGGCCGCCAGGCCGCTCCTCGCCCCTTTCAAGACCGATGCGCGTAACCCCGCAGCAGGGACGCCGCAAGCCATGGTATTTTGGTATTTTTGCCGGTCTTATGAGCCAAAACCCCAAAAGCCACGCGGAAATAGCCCGAAGGCGGACCTTCGGGATCATCTCCCACCCCGATGCCGGCAAAACCACCCTCACGGAAAAACTCCTGCTCTACGGGGGCGCCATTCAAGAAGCAGGTGCGGTGAAAAGCAATAAAGTGAAGAAGGGCGCTACCTCAGATTTTATGGAAATTGAACGCCAGCGGGGTATTTCGGTGGCTACTTCCGTGATGGGCTTTGAATACAAAAATCGCAAAATCAACATCCTAGACACACCTGGCCACCAGGATTTTGCGGAAGATACCTACCGGACCCTTACGGCCGTAGATAGCGCCATAGTGGTGATAGACGTAGCGAAGGGCGTGGAAGCGCAAACCAAAAAACTGGTGGAGGTATGCCGTATGCGCAATACGCCTATCATCGTGTTTATCAACAAGCTAGACCGGGAAGGGCGCGATGCTTATGACCTGCTGGACGAAATAGAACAAGACCTGGGGCTCAAGGTGTGCCCGCTCAGCTGGCCCCTGGGCATGGGCGTAGATTTTAAAGGGGTGTACAATCTTTACACCAATAATCTGCGTATGTACGAAGAGCATCACAAACAAAAACGCACCCCCTCCTACGCCGTAGAAAGCCCTACCGACCCCCAAATAGCGGAATATGCCGGCGAAGAAGCGGCCCAGGAGCTGGCTCAAGAAGTAGAACTGGTGCAGGGCGTTTACCCAGCATTTGATCCCGAGGCTTACCGGCGGGGGGAAGTTTCCCCCGTCTTTTTTGGGAGTGCGCTCCACAATTTTGGCGTAGAAGAACTCCTGGAATGCTTCGTCACCATCGCCCCCGCCCCTCGGCCCAAGATGGCCGAAGAACGCGAAGTGACCCCCCAAGAAGATCGCTTTAGTGGCTTTGTCTTTAAAATCCACGCCAACATGGACCCTAAGCACCGCGATCGACTCGCCTTTGTGAAAGTGGTATCCGGAAAGTTTCAGCGCAATACCAATTACCTCCATACCCGCCTGGGTAAAAAACTAAAATTTAGCAATCCTACCGCCTTTATGGCCAGTAAAAAGGAAGTGGTGGAAGAAGCTTTCCCGGGCGACATCGTGGGGCTGCACGATACCGGTAATTTTCGCATAGGCGATACCCTCTGCGAAGGAGAAAAACTTCATTACAAGGGCATTCCCAGCTTTTCTCCTGAGCACTTCCGCTTCATCAATAATGCCGACCCCATGAAGGCCAAACAACTTAATAAAGGCATAGACCAGCTCATGGACGAAGGGGTAGCCCAGCTCTTTACGCTAGCGCAAAATCAGCGCAAAATAATCGGTACCGTGGGAGCCCTTCAATACGAGGTAATCCAGTACCGCCTGGAACACGAGTATGGCGCTAAGTGCAGCTATGAACCCTACAATGCCTACAAAGCCTGCTGGATCGAAAGCCAGGATGACGAGCAGCTGGCCGAATTTTCTCGCTTAAAACAACGCTACCTGGCCTACGATAAGCAAGGAAGGCTGGTATTCCTGGCTGACTCCTCCTTCAGTTTGCAAATGGCACAGGAAAAATTCGACCAACTCACCTTCCACTTCAAGAGTGAATTTTAGGGCCCAGGCCTATAAAGTAATCCCAAACGCCGATAGCCCCCACTATCTTTCCCGTCATAGGGCTTACAGGCCCAGGAGCTTTTCCGTTCCTTAAGGACGGGACATAAAAGAGTTTACGTACTCTGCCTTTTGAATAGTACCCATGCTATCCTGCACCGCCCAAATAACACTCAAGAAAGCGGGTTCATAATTAAAATTGGCCTCAATAGTATCGGTTTCAAAAGCTTCCGGCTTCACAAAGTGGTGCTCAATGGGGGTGGATTCCGTACCGTATATATCATTTCGAAAAAGGCTCGGGCCAAAGACGGTATAGTCTAAAACGGGAATCCCAAAAGTTCTGTTGCCAAAGGGCGAAACCATTACCGACCGATAGGCAAACGTTTCGCCCTGCCCAAAGACCGTGGCCGTACTAGCGGAATTGCGCACATCAGTGGCCCAGGTACAAATACTATCTCCCCGATTTACCAAATCATCTATCTGCTGGTAACGCAAATCCAAGTTTTGGGATTGATAGCGAACGGCCGGAATATCATACAGCAGGTAAGTAGCTATTCGGAATTCATTGCCGAGGGTATCTTTCCAGAACTTAACCTTATTATAAACCACCCAGGCCGTATCATCTTCCCTTACCCGGTGCTTTACGGAGGCTACCGGATTAGCATTATTGGCTATCCCGGCCAGTTCCGGAACGGTTTCCAACTCATTCTGGCCCACTGGGGTCATATTTACGGCCAGCGAGAGGATGGGGCGGGAGAGCATCGGTTGCGCCGCCATGGTATCGGCCCAGGGATTTATTCCCAGGGCTTGGGCCTGGGAAGGCAGGCCCAGCGCCGTTTGCGAATCACCCAGCTCATAATCTACCTGGGCGGTAAGAACCGTATTCAAAGCGGTGAGCGGAGAATTAGGATTGACCAGCTGCGTAAGCATCACCCGCGTTTCCCGCTCCAAATTAAGGGTAGCCGTGGGGTAGTTCGGGTCATTGGTTCCGTTCCCGTTTTTATCGTCATCACATCCGGCCAGCAAGGCCAGCAGTAGACTTACACTTACCAGTTTCTTCATCTTTAAATAATAGGAATTAGCCCGGCTAAGGTAAATTAAATCTGTGGCATGAGGACAAAACCGCCTGTTCTGCCGCATGAGGTTTCTTTTACCAGGCCTTGCGGCCAAATGTAAACTACGCCGCCGGAAGCGCCCGGGTCCTATTAGGCCCCTTTCCCTCGCAGGAAGAAGCTCCCTCCCCTGCGTGCGGTTTTCCTATCTTTGGCCGCCCAAAAAATACCCCCTACCGCTTCATGATGGACATAACTCTACCCGACGGCAGTGTCAAAAAATACCCCGAAGGCAGCTCCGCCTTTGATGTAGCCCAGAGCATTAGTCAGGGCCTGGCTCGTAAAGTACTTAGTGCCACCTGGAACGAGCAGACGGTAGAAGTGATGGCCCCCCTTCCCGGAAGCGGCTCGCTAAGGCTGCACACCTGGGAGGATGAAGCGGGAAAGCGGGCCTTTTGGCACAGCAGCGCCCACCTCATGGCGCAAACCCTCCAACAACTATACCCCGGCATAAAACTCACCATCGGCCCTCCCATCGAAAACGGCTTTTATTACGATATAGACCTAAATGGCCATAACATAGGAGAAGCCGACTTCCCCGCCATCGAACAAAAAATGCTGGAAAACGCCCGCAAAAAGGCCGCCTTTCATTTAAGAGAAGTCTCCAAACAAGAAGCCCTTGACTTTTACCGGGACAACCCCTACAAGACCGAGCTCATCGAAAACCTAAACGATGGCGAAATCACCTTTTGCGATCACGACGACTTTACCGATCTATGCCGGGGCGGGCATTTGCCCAATACCGGCTTCATTAAAGCCGTTAAGATCACCAGCATCGCGGGCGCTTACTGGCGGGGCGACGAAAATAAGCCCCAGCTTACCCGCATGTACGGTATTTCCTTTCCCAAAGCCTCCTTACTCAAAGAATACCTGGAGCAGGTAGAGGAAGCCAAAAAAAGAGACCACCGCAAATTGGGACGGGAACTCGAACTTTTCACCTTCAGCCAGAAGGTAGGCCAGGGCCTTCCCCTCTGGCTACCCAAAGGAGCCGAGCTGCGGGAGCGCCTGGAGCAATTCTTGCGCAAAGCCCAGCGGCAGGCCGGGTACGAACCAGTCATTTCCCCTCACATTGGCAATAAAGAACTTTACGTTACCAGCGGCCACTACGCCAAGTACGGCGAGGATAGTTTCCAGCCCATCCATACCCCGGAAGAAGGGGAAGAGTACCTCCTCAAGCCCATGAACTGCCCGCACCACTGCGAGATTTATAAAAGCCAACCTCGCTCCTATCGGGATTTACCGGTACGTTTTGCTGAATTTGGTACGGTTTATCGGTACGAAAAGAGCGGCGAGCTCCACGGGCTTACCCGGGTACGGGGTTTTACCCAGGACGATGCCCACCTCTTCTGCACCCCTGAGCAACTCAAAGGGGAGTTCAAAAAGGTAATAGACCTGGTTCTTTATATTTTTAAGACGCTTGATTTCAAAGAGTTTAATGCCCAAGTATCACTCCGCCACCAAACCAACCGGGAGAAGTACATCGGTTCGGAAGAAAACTGGAACAAAGCGGAGGCCGCCATTCAAGAAGCGGTGAGCGAGAAAGACCTCCCTTAGGATCTGGAATACGACGAAGCCGCTTTTTACGGACCTAAGTTGGATTTTATGGTTCGAGATGCCCTGGGCCGCCGCTGGCAGCTCGGTACCATCCAGGTAGATTATAATTTACCGGAGCGCTTCGAACTGGAATACAAGGGAGCCGATAACGAAATGCACCGTCCGGTGATGATCCACCGCGCTCCCTTCGGCAGCATGGAGCGCTTTGTAGCCGTTTTACTGGAGCACTGTGGCGGAAACTTCCCCCTATGGCTTACCCCGGAGCAAGTAGCCATCCTGCCCATTTCCGATAAATATGCCAAATATGCGCAACATGTTTCCCAATTGCTTAAAAATTACGAAATTCGCGCCCTCATTGACGAGCGGTCTGAAAAGACCAGCCGCAAAATCCGAGATGCAGAAGTAGCTAAAATTCCCTTCATGCTTATCGTAGGTGAGCAGGAAGCCAATAGCGAAAAAGTATCCATCCGGCGCCACGGCGGAGAAGCCCTGGGCAGTCAGTCGGTTGAAGATTTTGTGCACTTGCTCAATGAAGAGATCAACCGCGAACTGGCTGCGGAATAATGATCCAAAATTGTTGAACTAAAAAATTTTATTCTGGCAAGGAGACCCAACCACCGGAAACGGCCGCCCCGGCGGCAGCAGGAAAGCAAACACAAAATCAATGAACGCATCAAGGAGCCCCAGGTGCGGGTGGTGGGAGATAACGTAGAAGAACAAGGCGTTTATCCCATCGAAAAAGCCCGCCAGATGGCCGAAAATGCGGAGCTTGATCTAGTGCTGATCACCGAAAAGGCAGATCCACCTGTCTGCAAGATTATTGATTATAAAAAGTTTCTTTACGACCAAAAAAAGAAACAGAAAGAGATTGCGCAAAAAGCCCAAAAGACGGTCGTTAAAGAAATTCGCTTCGGCCCCAATACCGACGATCACGATTATGAGTTCAAGCGCAAACACGCCGAAACTTTCCTGAAAGAAGGCGCCAAGGTGAAGGCCTTCGTTTTCTTTAAAGGCCGTTCCATCGTCTTTAAAGACAAGGGAGAGATCTTACTGCTTCGCCTGGCCACCGATTTGGAAGATTTGGCTAAAGTGGAGAGTATGCCCAAGCTGGAGGGAAAAAGAATGATCATGATGCTGGCCCCCCGGGCTCAGAAAAAATAATTTTCACCCAAACCGTTTAAACAGAGACGTATATGCCCAAAATGAAAACCAAAGCCAGTGCTAAAAAGCGCTTCAAGCTTACCGGTACTGGCAAAATCAAAAGGAAACACGCTTTCAAGTCACACATCCTCACCAAGATGGAGACTAAGCAAAAGCGGAACCTTACCCACCCTACTATCGTCCATAAAGCGGACGAAAAGAACATCAAAAAGCAGCTGGGCATCTAACAGCCCTGTTGTGCAAGCAAACCAAAAACGTAAACGCGTTATTAATTAAACCCTGAGGTAGCGCCTCTCAAGTATCTGCCCTGCAGATCGCCTGCCCCAAAAAATTAAAACCCATGCCAAAAACAGCAAGTTCAGTAGCCTCCCGGGCTCGTCGTAAAAAAATCATGAAACAGGCGCGTGGCTATTATGGCCGCCGCAAAAACGTCTGGACGGTAGCCAAAAACGCCGTTGAAAAAGGGCTGGAATACAGCTACCGCGATCGCAAAACCAAAAAGCGCAACTTCCGGGCCCTTTGGATTCAACGCATCAACGCTGGCGCCCGCCAATATGGCCTCTCCTATTCAGCCCTGATGGGAGGTCTGAAGAAGAAAGGGATTGATCTCAACCGCAAAGTGCTCGCCGATCTGGCCATGAACCACCCCGAAGCCTTCAAAGCGGTAGTAGACCAAGCAAAAAAGTAAAAACGACGGTTTTTACGGGTGAAAATTTAAGCCTCCTCTTCCCGG
>CAJXMS010000033.1 GCA_913056475.1 uncultured Bacteroidota bacterium | reverse complement strand
GCCCTGCGCAAGGAAGACTTACTCCCGCTGGAACGCCTGGCAGAGAAATCGGCCCAAAACATGCTGGACGGCATTGCCGCCAGTAAGGAGGTCCCCTTTGAACGCTTCCTTTTCGCCCTGGGCATCCGCTACGTGGGCGAAACGGTGGCCAAAAAACTGGCCCGCCACTTTGAAACGCTTTCCGCCCTGCGAGCGGCCTCTGCGGAAGAACTGACCAACGTAAGCGAGATAGGCGAACGCATCGCCCACAGCCTCCGGGCCTTTTTTGCAGACCCAAGCCAGCAAGTTTGGTTGGAAAAATTGGTGCAGGCGGGCGTGCAAACGCAAATCAAAAAACAAGCGGGCGCCAGTGATAAGCTGGCCGGTAAAACGCTGGTGGTGTCCGGTAAATTTAGCCGCTTTTCCCGCACCGAGATCAAGGCCCTGATCGAGAAACACGGCGGTAAAAACACCGGCTCGGTAAGCAAGAGCACCGACTTCCTCCTGGCGGGAAGCGATATGGGCCCCAAAAAACGGGAAAAAGCAGCGGCCCTGGGCGTCACCATCATTGATGAAGATACCTTTGCGCAAATGATCACCGAATAATGCCCATCCAAAAACTACTCGAATCGATCCGGAGCTTCCTGATCCGCCGGTGGGAACCGCCCCAGCGACCGCCTTACCGAGGTCTGGCCTCCGTTGGTCGAGTGGCCCTGCATTACCACTGGGACCGGGAAAGCCGTGCTTTTGCCGAAGCGCTGGAAAAAGAACTGCAGGCCTCTGGCCGGGAGGTCCTTCATTTGGCCTACTGGCCGGAAAAAAGAAAGCGCCAGCCTCCGCCCCCAGGACCCGCGGCGGAGCAAGGCTACGCCCGGGGAGAATGGAACTGGCTGGGGGTGCCCCGGGGGCTCTCCCACTGGCGGGAAAAAGCCCCTGATGTGCTCATCGATTTTGGGCGAAATATGCCGGTGGCGGCGGCGTTTTACCGCCATACCCTTCCGGTGGCTTTGCGCGTGGCGGTGGGCGAAGGCGGCTGGGCCGATGTGCACCTGCCGGGCAACTGGGCGCAGCATCCCTTCCAGCAAAGTAAGCGGGTGGCGCAGTATTTGAATTTTATAAATAATCCTGATAATGAAACAGCTACAAGGAACGGGTGTGGCATTGGCAACGCCCTTTGACCGGGAAAAGAACATTGACTACAACGGCCTGGAACGCCTCATCAGCCACTGCATAGAAGGCGGCGTGGAATACCTGGTGGTGATGGGCACCACCGCCGAAAATCCTACCCTGAGCCCGGAAGAAAAGAAAAAGGTGCTCCGCGCCGCCGTGGAAGCGGCCCAAAACCGCGTGCCCATCGTGTACGGCCTGGGGGGAAATAATACCGCCGCCCTGGTTCACCAAATGCAGGAGGAAGACCTCCGCGGCGTATCGGCGCTCCTCTCGGTGAGCCCTTACTACAATAAGCCCACGCAAGAAGGCATTTTCCAGCACTTTAAAACCTTGAGCGAGGCCGCTCCCCTGCCCCTTATCCTCTACAATGTGCCCGGACGGACGGGGAGCAATATGTCCGCGGAAACCACCCTGCGCCTGGCGCATGGTTTTGAAAACATCATCGGTATCAAGGAGGCCAGCGGCGATATGGAACAGGTGATGAAGATCATTCAGGATAGGCCGGATAATTTTCTGGTGATCAGCGGGGAAGATAACCTTACCCTGCCCTTGCTGGCTTGTGGCGGCGATGGGGTGATCAGCGTGAGCGGCCAGGCCTTTCCCGCGGTGATGAGCGAAATGGTGCGCCAGGGGCTGCAAAACGATTTCGAAAAAGCCCGAAAGCTGCATTACCGGCTTTATGAGGTGACCAAGCTGCTCTTTGCGGAAGGCAATCCCGGAGGCGTGAAAACCGCCCTGGACCTAATGGACGTGTGCCCGGCCCATCTGCGCCAGCCGCTCTGGCCGGTGAGCCAGCCGCTGCGCCAGAAGATCCAGCAACAAATAGATGAACACCAGCTGTAGACCAAAACGGTGGCTCCCTGCCTGGAGCGAAGCGGTGCTGTGGCCGCTGGCGCTGGCCCTGCTCTACTGGTGGCCGGTGGCGGAAGGGCCTTCCCTCTGTGTGTATCACCACCTGGGCATAAGCTGGTGCCCGGGTTGTGGCCTGGGCACGGCCCTGCACCATCTCCTGCACGGGCATTGGGCCGCGAGCTGGGCCCACCATAAGCTCGCCGGGCCGGTGGTCTTTACGCTGTTATTTCGTAGCTTGCAAGTCCTCATCACCACAACCCGCCCCTCATGGAAGCACAGAAATTATTCCAACTGATCCCCGGATTGAGCCACGAAGAATTCGAGGCCCTTCGGCCGCTGGTTAAAGATTTGCCGGAAGACCAACTGACGACCTTTGCCAGCCTGTATAACAGCAAACGGCGCACCCCGGATACCATTCTCATCGGCGGCGTACTGGGGCTTTTTCTGGTGGCCGGTGTGCAGCGGTTTATGGTCAACCAAATCGGCATGGGCATTCTCTACTTGCTTACGGGGGGCCTCTGCCTCATTGGCACCATCTACGACCTGGTCAACTACCGCAACCTGGCCCTGGAGTACAACCGCACCATGGCCATCGAATCCCAGCGCATGACGCAGGCGTATAATGGGTGATCAAAAAGCCAAACAGAGGAAATACACCTCAAAGCAAACGTGATAACTAAACCAGCTTGAGAAGACCCTTATTACGCGTATTTTAAATAACTTTGTTTGATAATCGGGGATTTAAAGGAGAAGCTAATGATGTCAAATAAACATTTAAGTCATTATGCCCCAGGAAAATACCCCAAAGATCAATCAATCTTTTTTAAAGTTTTTAACGACCCTATTCAAAGAGGTTGGCCTCCTTGGATTCGTGATCATATTTCTTACTTTTTTGTTCCTTGTATGGGGAACAGCCGAACAAAAGAGACTATTTATAGATTCTTATATTCTGCTTCGCTCAGAGGAGATTACCCACTGTTTGGTAGTGATCCTTACCCTTTTGGCCATCTTGGTTATTTCCTCCGTTTACAACTATAAGATCGGAAAACTTAGAAAAGAAGAAAATAATCGTATAAGCCAAGAGAAGTCTACATTACAGAAAAATCTGCTTCGGGATAATTTAAACACCAGTGATTAAAATGAATACGCTAGAACTTTTACTTATTCTCTGCATACCCCTAATCTACTGGCGCAAAAAACACCAGCAAAAAGCCCGTTTGGCTTTTAAATACCAGCTTTATGCGATAAGAGATGAACTACGTAAGGCAGCCATCCAGGGGGCGGTAAGCAAACAGAGTGTTGGCTTTCAATATTTTGATCAAAACCTATCTCTACTGATCAACCAAAGCTATTACTACACCCTTTTTAAAGTGCTTTCTGTCGCTTTTAGTAAAAACAAAAGCACCCCTGACCAGATAAAGCTTAACGAACAACTAACGTCGGAGGTTAAGGCATCTTCCCTATTGCAGTCGATTCAAAACCAACAATTGGATACTGTTCGTCACTACCTTGTCCATCAGCATTTTGTAACCTCCAACCTTTTAGTTAAGCCCTTACTGATTCTTGTTTTCGGGCCCTCCTTCTTGTTTGCTAAAATCAATGGCTACATCAAAGAGACCTTCCAATTTCCCCAAAACATGCACGATTCTAAAAGGCTCTCCTATTAACCGGGCTTATGCAAGCTAGAAATAAAGCCTCCCCATCGAACCAAAGAAAATGATAGAGGTCAGCAACTGGCTAAAAACGTCGTTGTGGCTTTCTGGTACTTCCGTCAGAAAATAGCGAGCCATATCTTATTATGGGAGCGGTTGAAAGAATAAACACAATGACTTTCCCCTGAAGACGTACTTTAATACACCTTGCCGCGCTTCTGGAACGGGGCGGTGTGGTGTCCAAAAAAGCACGCGAACGAAGGCCGCTGATGTGCTCTTTCCTCCTCTCAGAAGAGCTAGAATCGTTAACTAAGGAGGGTTTTAACTTCCCCAAAAAAACTTGCTCCCATAGTGCCCGCTCTACGCCCCGGACTGCTCCCTATCTTTGCCCTTAAAATATCCTTGTTCATGCTGCACCGCCCCCGCCGGCTCCGCCACAGCCCCGCCCTCCGGCACCTGGTAGCCGAAACCCAACTGCACCCCGCCGATTTCATCGCGCCGCTTTTTGCCGTAGAGGGCAAGCAGGAAAAACAAGCCATTCCTTCCATGCCTGGTTACTACCGCTACAGTCTTGACCTACTGGCCGCAGAAGTCAAAGACCTCTACCAAAAGGGCTGCCGCGCGGTGTTGCTCTTCGTAAAAGTGGATCCCACCCTGAAAGACAATGCCGGTACCGAAGCCTGGAACAAGCAAGGCCTCATGCAGCGCGCCATCCGCTGCATTAAAGAAGCGGTTCCCGAAATGCATTTGATGACCGACGTAGCCCTGGACCCCTACTCTATTTACGGACAGGATGGCATCGTGCAAAACGGCGGGGTAGACAACGACGCTACCCCCGAAGCCCTGAGCCACATGGGCCCCTCCCACGCCGAAGCCGGCGCCGATATGCTCGCCCCCAGCGATATGATGGACGGCCGCGTAGCCTCCCTGCGCCATGCCCTGGATGCCCATAACTTTACCCACACCGGCATCATGAGCTACACCTCCAAATACGCCTCCTGTTTTTACGGGCCCTTCCGCGATGCCCTGGCCTCTACCCCGGTAGCGCAAAAGAATATCCCTACGGATAAAAAAAGCTACCAAATGGACCCGGCCAACGGCCGGGAGGCCCGGCGGGAAACCGCCCTGGATGAAGCCGAAGGCGCCGATATGCTGATGGTAAAACCGGCCGGCGCTTACCTGGATATCATCGCCCAAACACGTGCGCAAACCCCGCTCCCCGTCGCGGCCTATCAAGTAAGCGGCGAATACGCCATGATCAAAGCCGCCGCCGAAAAGGGTTGGCTCGAGGAAGAAGCCGCCCTGCAGGAAAGTTTGCTGGCTATTCGTCGCGCCGGCGCCGACCTCATCGCTACCTACTTTGTTCACGACATCCTCCGCCTCCTTCAAGCTTAGGCCCCGGCCATTTCTATCAAAAAAAATCCGCTCGCTGCGGGGCAGCGAACGGATTTTTACCGTCTTCCCTAAGGGAAAATTAAGTTTTAAGGAGCTTGGGGAGACTGTCCGGCGCCGCCTTGCAGCTTTTGGAAACGCTGTTGAAGCGCCTTATCGCTCCGAATTTGGGTGCCAATTTGCTGGAAAGTCTGCATATCCATACCGGCATCCTGCACCATTTTGCTTACTTGCTTCATCATGCCTTGTTGCTTTTGCTGCGCTACGGCCATGGCCTCTTTAAACTTGGCCTTCTCTTCGTCCGTGTAAGCATCCATGCTGTCCACGGAGTTTCCGCGCATTTGCTGGGAAGCCATTTTTTGGAATTGTGCCATTTCCAGGCCCGCATCCTGAACCGCACTTTCAATTTCTTTTTGTACGGCTTGTTGCTTCACCTGCAGCTTGTCGCTGACCTTTTTAAAGGTTTTGAGCTGCTCGTCAGATACTTCGATCTGTTGTTGCTGCTGCGGCATAGCGTTCGGCGTTTGCGCAAAAGCGGCGAGACCAAAAGTTACCGTCAGGAATAGGGTTGCAATGCTTTTTAAATACATATTCTTGCTTTATTTCAATTGAATAGGCAAGAATACAACAGCGCTACTGGCACACCAAATAGTAGAAGTTAAGATTTGCCTAAGAGCAAGCCGTAGAAGCTAAGCGTAAGCCCGGCTTTCCGGCAGGCCAAACGCCCGCAGGGCCGGCTAATCAAGCTGCCCAAAAACCCGGGATAGAAGGTCGGTAACCCGGTCCAGGGGATTTTCGCGGATCTCTTTTTCCTCTTCGGCTACTTTGATAAAAAGGCCGTCCAGGCCGCGCTGAGTACCGTAGGCACTGAGGTCGGTTACCGCCACGGGCTGGAGCCCCGCCAGGCTCCCGATGGTACCAAAACCGGGAATGCCCCTATTGAGAAGGGCGTTATAGTCCGCTACAAAGTTTTGATAGCTCTGCACCACACTGGTATTGCCCACCCTTACCTGCTGGAGCGCCGTATCCACCTTCGGTTCGTAGAGGTCGTACAGACCGCTGGCAGTATTGCGCCGCAAATAAGCCGTAGCCGCGGTATCTACACCGCCAAAAAGAATATCGCGCGCATCCTGAATGGTGATACCGGAAATAGCCGTTTTGAAAATGGGCCCCGCCTTTCCGGCGGCCGCTTCAGCGGCGTGGTTGAGCCCGGCCACCAGGGCGTCTTCTTGCGCTTTTAGGCCGTTTATCTGCACGCCCAAAACCGTAGTGCCGCTGTAAATTTGCTCACCGGTTACCGTGACAAAACCCAGGTTGAAGGTACTGGCGCGCAGGGAGTCGATATTGTCCCGGAGCCCTTTGGGCAGGAGGATCCGCACCACCGGATCGTCCAGATAGCCCCCTTCCCGGCTCAGGGTAGCGGTACTGGTATCGGTTCCTACCCGCAGGGCGGCGCGCAGCCCATCGGCTATTTCGCTATCGCTCAGATTATTGCCTCCACTCAGGTCGTTTAGCTGCTCTTCTGTGCAGGCGGGCGCCGTCAGGAGGAGAAGGAGGGCTACCGCCCAAATGTGCATTCTCATCATCCTACTTATTGTTTATTGGTTACTTCCGTAGTATTCCGTTTAACCCCTCAAAAATACAGCTTTTGCGCTGGGGCCCGGGCTGCGCCGGAAGGATAAAAAAAAGAGGCTTTAGCTTAAGCGGTTGAGACTTGTGCCAATGGCCGCCACGGTGGTGTCCAGATCGGTCTCAGAGAGCGCGTCGTTGAGGAACCAGCTTTCGAAGGGGCTGGGGGGCAGGTACACTCCTTCCTCGAGCATGAGGTGGAAAAAGCGCTTAAAGGTATCGTTGTTTCCGGCTGCCGCACTTTCAAAATCGCGCACCGGCTGCTCGGTAAAGTGGAGGCTGATCATGGAGCCCAGGCGGTTGATTTGATGGGGCAGCCCCGCTTTTTCCAGCAGGGGCCGGATGGATTGCTCCAGCTTTTCCGTTTTGCGGGCCAGCCGCTGGTATACCGCCGGCTCATCGAAGAGCGATTTAAGCAGGGTGTAGCCCGCTGTCATGGCAATGGGATTGCCGGAAAGGGTACCCGCCTGATAGACCGGCCCTAAGGGAGCTACGTGCTCCATGATGGCCCGCTTGCCACCGTAAGCCCCTACGGGCAAGCCGGCGCCTATGACCTTGCCGTAGGTAACCAGATCAGCATAGACGCCCAGCAAGGCTTGCGCGCCGCCAAAGCTCAGGCGGAAGCCAGACATTACCTCGTCAAAGATCAGCACCACTTCATGTTCATCACAGAGCTTGCGCAGGCCTTCCAAAAAGCCTTCTTCGGGCAGGATGCAGCCCATATTGCCCGCCACGGGCTCCACGATAAGCGCCGCGACCTCACCGCGGTTGGCTTGCAGTAGCTTTTCCACGGAAGCCAGATCGTTGTATCCGGCCACCAGGGTATCCTGGGCGGTGCCCGGGGTTACGCCGGGACTACTGGGCTGCCCCAGGGTAAGGGCGCCACTGCCCGCCGCTATGAGAAAAGAATCGCCGTGGCCATGGTAATTGCCGGCAAATTTGATCACCTTGTTTTTGCCGGTGTAGCCCCGCGCCACCCGGATGGCACTCATGGTGGCTTCGGTACCGGAGTTGGTCATCCGGATCTGGTCTATATTGTCGATATTATCGCAGATGAGGGCCGCCAGGCGGTGCTCGATCTCGGTGGGCGCGCCAAAGGAGGTACTATCGGCCACTTTTTCTTGAATGGCCTCGATCACCGGGCCGTAGGCATGGCCGCGGATCATGGGCCCCCAGGAAGCGATGTAGTCGATGTAGCGATGCTCATCTTCATCGTAGAGGTAGGGGCCCTGCGCCCGTTTGATAAAAAGCGGGGTACCGCCTACCGATTTGAAAGCCCGCGCCGGCGAGTTTACGCCCCCGGGAATGTAGCGGGAAGATTGTTGAAAGAGTTGTTCACTGCGGGAAATATCCATGTTTCAGCTTTTTGGGTAGAATTTCTGATGGTAAAGGCACTCCCGGGGGAAGCGTCTTCAGGGGCGGACAAAGGTAAATCCCAGCGCGAGGGCAGCCCAAGCCGCGCAAAAAGCCTCCGGCGCGGAGAAAAAGTGCCCGGCGGACGGAAATACATTTGGCCGCCAGGCCTAAAAACCAGCGCCGGCCGAGGGGGTTCAAAAACGCAGCGTAAGCTGCCCATGCTCCGTGAGCAGGGGCTCTTGCTGAAGATTGGAGAGGGTGACCCCCAGCAGGCGGACGGGCTTCTGGGGCGGATGCTGCCCCAGTAAGTCGAGGGCCGCTTCCCGCAGGGCCTCGGGCTGGCTGTGAAAACGGGCCCAGGAACGACTGTAGGTATGAACCTCAAAATCGTGGTATTTTACTTTGAGTGTCACCGTTTTGCCACGGGCCTCGTGCTGCTGAATCCGCGCTATCCAGGTGCTGATGATGGGCAGCAGCGCTTCCCGGCAGGCGGGTAAATCGGGCTTGTCTGTGGCAAAGGTCCGCTCTGCGCCGACGGACTTCCGAAGGCGGTCGGGCTTCACGCGGCTGTGCTGGATGCCGCGCACAATGAGGTAGTAATGCCGGCCACTTTTGCCAAACTGGCGCACCAGCTCATTGCGCTTCCACTGC
The DNA here is from genome assembly GCA_913056475.1 of uncultured Bacteroidota bacterium. GTDB lineage: Bacteria > Bacteroidota > Bacteroidia > Flavobacteriales > Schleiferiaceae > CAJXMS01. The sequence continues at coordinate 3,903 of CAJXMS010000033.1, read as the reverse complement.
TTAAGGTCTGCTCCGGTATGAATGCCCAACTCGCGCATTTTTTGGGCGGTTTTCTCTCCTACGCCGTAGAATTTTTCGATGGGTAAGGTTTCCAGAAAGGGCAAAACGGCCTCGGGCATGATGGTTTTTTGCCCGTTGGGCTTATTAATATCGGTGGCCATTTTGGCCATAAACTTATTGATACTGATGCCGGCAGAGGCGTTTAAACCCGTTTCCAAACGGATCCGTTCGCGTATTTGCCGGGCGATGCGGGTGGCGGTAGGTATGCCCTGGCGGTTTTCGGTAACGTCCAGATAGGCCTCATCCAGGGAAAGGGGCTCTACCAGAGGGGTGTAGTCCAGGAATATTTCGCGGATTTGCTCGGATACCTGGCGGTAAACGTCAAAACGGGGCTTGACGAAGACCAGCTCCGGGCAACGGCGGTAGGCTATGGCCGAGGGCAAAGCGGAGTGAACCCCGTAGGGACGGGCCTCATAGCTGGCTGCGGCCACCACGCCCCGCTCCCGGCTGCCGCCTACCGCCAGGGGGCGCCCCCGTAGTTCCGGCCGGTCGCGCTGTTCTACGGAAGCGTAGAAAGCGTCCATGTCTACGTGGATTATTTTGCGGATGTAAGCGGATGGGATGGGCTCCATAAAAGGGGTATCTCTTAAACCCGTGGCGTGCGCCCCGGTTTTTTTGGCTACCCGGTAAGCTTCGCAAAGGTAGCTTAGCCGTCGGGTAAAGGGTTTCCTCCTCTGGCGGCCGCGCGGGGAGATGCTTACCTTTGTGGTTTTAACCCCCTAGCGTGAAAGATATGCGTATTTTGTTGGGGCTCTTGCCCCTCATGATGGCGGTGGACGCCTGCCACACCGCCCGGAACAGCGGTATTACCGCGGAAGAATTGCAACTGGAGAGCTATTATGACCTCCAGGTAGGGGGGCGGGCTCAGGCCGGTGCCAGTTTTAATTTATATCTGGAGCTCCCTCCCGGTCAGCGCGCCTTTCAGCTCGACTCCCTCCGCTTGCGGGACACCACCCTGGCCCTGCAGGCCGGACGGAAAAGCGGGCAATACAGGGGGCTTTATTTTCAAGAGCAACCCGTAAAGCCGCTCCAGGATTCGGTAGATCTTTACCTGAAGGGGGATAAAGCCCGGGGCTGGTTGCGCCTGCCGGCGCCGGAGTTGCGCCGTAAAATTTTTATGCCCAGCGCCAAGCCGGGCCCTTAAGCCCTATCCCCTTTCTACTTCCTGCACCGTGCTTAGAAACTTCGTCAGATAAGCCTCCAATTGCTTACGGCGGTACTGCATGATAAAACGGGGATGCTCCAGGGGGATTACCTCTTCAAACCAGCGCTGTTCTTGATTGTGCTTCTTTAAGTATTGGTAGTTTTTGCCACTTCCCAAGACCACCGCTTTACGTGGCCTGCCACAGAGGGCGCGTTGCGCTTCCATTTGCCTATAAATAAAAGGCCGCACGGCGGCTTCCAGGGCTGGGTCATCATAATAATTGGCGTTTACCCAGTTGCCTTTGGCGTTTTGGCGGACAAAACCCAAGGGGCAAACGGCTCCTATAAACCACCTTTGGTAAAAGCGCGCCGGGCCTCCGTAAGCTTGAATGAAGCGGTACACAAATTCGGCGGAAACTTCCCGGGTATCTACCGGGGGTTCCAGGCCACAGTGGGTTTTTAAGGCCGGACTATCCGTAAAGGGAATACCGGTGGCCCCGGCCCCCAGGCGCCCCGGATTGATGCCCAGGAGTAAAAATCTTTCCTTTTGGTCGTTGTAGAACCTTTTGTAAAATTCCTTTAACAAGGACGAAAGGGCGGGTGACTGCTCTTTGTAAGGATTAAGCGGGGCAAAACCGGCGGGGAGCCGCTGGTCATCCAGGTCCAGTTGTTCGTAAAACGCCAGGATCTGCTGAAAAAGCGGGCGCTGCCACGTTTTCACCCCTCTGCTATTGTTCTGCATTACAGTTTGTAAGCTAATTTTTAATTAAGTGTCATCTTGACAAGTACATTTTCCCTCCTGCGCCCCTTTCGCCTGAGGCTTAAGCAGCTCCGGAAAAAATTTCTTAGGGCGGTGAACACTAATTATATACCTTTGTTAAATGAATTCGTTTTAACGTTTAACAAAAACCAAATGCTATGTTACTAAACGTACTGATGAGTATAACGGATGCCGCAGAGATCTTCGGTGGACCGTTTAACCTCAACCAAGCAGTAGCCTTCACTTTCTTTGTGGGCTCAATGGCCATGATGGGCGCCACCGCCTTTTTCTGGCTTGAAATGCGCAATGTAAGCGAACGTTGGCGCACTTCTCTTCTTGTAAGTGGTCTGATCACTTTCATTGCTGCGGTTCACTATTATTACATGCGCGACTTTTTCGTTGCCAATGGTGACTCTCCAACATTCTTTCGGTACGTGGACTGGCTCCTTACGGTACCGTTAATGTGCGTAGAATTTTATCTCATCACCAAAAAAGCGGGCGGTAAGATAGGAACCATGTGGAAACTGATCTTTGCCTCCGTGGTAATGCTCGTAACCGGATACGTCGGCGAAGCGGTGTACGGTGACGTAGCTGCCAGCTGGTTCTGGGGACTGCTCAGTGGTATCGCTTACTTCTACATCGTATATCTGGTGTGGGCTGGTGAGATTGCCAAACTGGCTGCCAATGCCGGCGGTGCCGTAAAGAAAGCCAATAATGTACTGGCCTGGTTCGTACTGGTAGGCTGGGCCATCTATCCCGTGGGTTATATCCTGGGAACTACTGGTGGTCTTTTCGGCCTCGACTTTGGCGTAGACGCCGGCTTCATGGATGTGGTATACAACATCGGTGACGCCGTTAACAAAATCGGCTTTGGCCTGGTCATTTACACCCTGGCGGTAAGTAAAGAACAAGACTAAAGAGCGGCTAAGGAGAGAGCAACGCTTAGTTGCTCTCATGTTGGTTGGTTGATGAGAGGCCCCGGATTCTGCTTAGCAGGATTCGGGGTTTTCTCGTTTTGTTGCCCCAGCTAAGCGCTACCTTTGCCACCATGAGCGCTTCACGCCCCAATATCGCCGTCGTGATGGGCGGCTTCTCCGCTGAGTATGAGGTCTCCCTCCAATCTGCCCAGGTGGTACAGCAACACCTCGATCCAGAACGCTACCGGGTATTCCGGGTGCTTATCCAGCGCGATCGCTGGGAAGTTTGGGCCGGCGAGCAGCGCCTGCCGGTAAACCGGGACGATTTCAGCTTCACCCTCCAGGGCGAGCATATTCGCTTTGATGCCGTTTTTAACACCCTCCACGGCAGCCCCGGCGAAGATGGTATGCTGGCCGGTTATCTGGACATGCTGGGCATTCCTCAAACGGGCAGCGGCCCCCTGGAAAGCGCCCTTACTTTTTCCAAAGGCGAGTGCAACGTGCTTCTCTCGCGCTACGGCATAGCCACCCCGGAGGCGGTATTTCTGCCTTATGCCCAGAGCATCAACCCCGAAGCCCTGCTGGAAAAAGTAGGCCTGCCCTGCTTCGTAAAACCCAGCCGGAGTGGCAGCAGCATCGGCATCAGTAAGGTTAAAGCCGCCCCAGAACTCCTCCCCGCCATAGAGGCCGCCAGGGCTATTGATAACCGGGTCCTCATCGAAGGGATGGTAACGGGCACGGAGGCCGGCTGCGGCGTATCCGACCACAGCGGGGCTCCCCGGGCCCTGGCCGTGACCGACATCGTGCCCAAGAACGAGTTCTTCGACTACGAATCCAAGTACAGTGGCCTTTCCGAAGAAGTGACCCCCGCCCGCATCAGCGCCGATCATTACCGCCGTATCATGGCCATCAGTGAGGAAGTTTACCGCCTGCTGGGCCTTCACGGCCTGGTCCGCATAGACTTTATTCTTCACCCCCAGCGGGGGCCCGTACTCATCGAGATCAATACCGTACCCGGCCTTA
>CAJXMS010000032.1 GCA_913056475.1 uncultured Bacteroidota bacterium | reverse complement strand
TCATTTTAGCGTAATCGGCCTTTTGCTTTTCAATTTGGGCTTTGAGGGTATCTATTTGTTTTTTGAGGCGCTTGTTTTCTTCCTGGGTGAGCTCAATTTCCCGGTTTAAGGTTTGGATCAACTCTTCCCGGAGCTGTATCTTTTGCTGGACCGTTTCGATGGTCACCAGGGTAGCGGCTTTATTTTGGCGGGTTTTGGCCAGGATTTTATTGGCCATAGCTATTTCTTCCTCCAGCTGCTCTTTTTGCCGCTGCAGTTCGGTGCGTTCTTCGCTTTGGGACAGGGCCGCTGGACTTACCAAGGTAAGGGCCAGCACCAGAAGGCGTATTTTATTCGATAGGCGCATAGCCATCGGGAATGCTAAAGGGTAAATTAAAAGCTTCGCCCGGCTGAATGCGCCGCATATGGAGGGTGAGACGCCCCGGACGGTCTCCCTGGTAAATCAAGGTAAGTTCAGAAGGAAGGGCTTTTCGCTCGTCGTATTTAAGGTAGGTAGTCCGCAAGCTCCGCTGGGCTTGCGGCTGGTGTAGCAGCTGCTCGCGAAGCTGGGCTTGCGCATTAAAGTGTAGGACGGTGGTGGTTAAGGAGCTATTTGCGGCTTCGGCCAGGGGCTGGTCCTTTAAGGTGTAGCGGCCGGAATCTCGCTTTAGGTGGTAGCCTTCCCTGAGGGGAAGCGCCTGGGCGGTAAGCAAGGGCCAGAGCCACTGAAACTGGAAGGGGAGCTTAACTTTTTGGGCCAACTTTTCGGGGCGGCCGGCCAGGTACTCTTGCCGGAGGCGGTTATAAAAAAGGGCGGTATCCGGGCGCAAGATGGCCCGGGCGGCTTTTATACCTAGCATGGGGTCCGCCAGGTCTACCCAAATTACACTGTCGCGGATCAGGCGAAGATCAAAGCGAAACCGCTGCTGATCGCCCCCCTGCTCCCAGGTACCGGTGCCGCTGTAGCGTAGGCGTTGGAAGTTTTGCTCCGGGATGGCGGCCAGAAGTGCCTCGGGACGGCGGGCGGGGGGGAGCGATTTAGCTTTAAAAAGGACCTTACCAGGCCCGCACCCCACCAGGAGCAATAGCAGGCTGAGGGTTCCTAAAAATACGCGGAAGGTGCTCATGGTAGCTCGGCCATTTTGGCTTGGACCTGCTCGGGGGGCGCTCCCGCCTTTAGGGCCTTTTTGTAAAATTTTCGCGCCTTTTTCATTTGGCCGGAGGCCTTCAAAATATCCGCGTAATGCACCAGCACCTCAGCACTGGGAGAGGTATCAAGACGGAGCACTTGTTCCATTTTGGCGCGGGCGGGGGCTAGCTTACCCTGCTGGTACAATACCCAGGCCCAGGTATCTAGAAAAGTGGGGTTTTGGGGCTTAAGTTTATTGCTGCGCTGGGTCATTTTCAGGGCTTTGTCGAGCTTTTCGCCGCGCTGGGCCAGGTAATAAGCGTAATTATTGAGCAAGGTGGCATTGCGCGGGTTAATGTCCAGGGCTTTTTCGAATTGGGCATCGCTTTGGGCGTGTTGTTCCAGGCGGTGGTAAGCATCGGCCAGTTGTATGTAAAATTGCTCTTTAAGGCGCGGATTGGAGAGCACGTAAGGCAGGCCAGTTTGGAGGTACTCCACTGCTTTCTTTAGCTCGTCCAGTTCGGTGTAAGCTACCCCACTGAAGAGGTAGGGCAAAGGCTGATTGGGGTAGCGGGCCAGGGCGGCCTGGGAGTGAGTTGCGAGGCTGTCGTACCAGCCGTTTTGGACGTCTATGAGTAAGACTTGCTCCCAGATGGCAAACTTGCTTCCTCCCGGTAAATTCAAGGCGTAGAGGAAGCGCTGGACGGCGGCACTATCTTTCCCCTGCTGGCTCAAAAAATCGCCGTAGAGGGTATGGAGCTGGGGGGCCTTCTGGTAAGCCGGTTGAGCGGTGAGGTAGCTCAATAAATTTCCCAGCTCCCGGCGTAGATTGGTATCTTGGGTGGAGGCTTTAAAGAGGGAGAGCAGTACGGGCATCTTCTTATCGAGGGGGAGTTCTTCACTTCGAAGCGCAATACGTAGGTGCTGGAGGGAGGCTTGTAGGTCGCCTTGCTGGCGGTAGTAATTGGCCAGGTCCAGGTAGGGACGTGGGTCTGTACTGTCCCGGGCTACCATCTCCTGGTATACTTGGTAGGCCTTTTGAGGGCGTTCGTTGGCCGCATAGATTTGGCCTAAGGTACCGTAGTACTCCAGATTGGCCGGGTAGGCCCGGATGAGTTCGCGTAGCTCGGCGGCGGCACTATCTACCATTCCTAATTTTAGATAGATAGACTTTTGAAGGTTGGTAATTTGCTCGCTGGTGCCCAGTTGATCTTCCAGGGTATCGAGTTGGGCCAGGGCGGCTTGGGGCTTGCCCTGGCGGAGCAATTTTTCGCTGTAGGCCAAGCGTTCCGTGGGCGACTCCGGCTCTAGCTTGAGGAGCTGGCGGTAGGCTTCCAGCAGAGCTACGGGCCGGCGGGACTGCTTGTACAGGCCGATAAGGAGCTTCCAATAAGCGGGGTTCTGCGGTTTAAGGCGGGCTGCTTTTTCGCCCGCTTCCAGGGCTGCTGGGAGCTGGCCTTGGGCTTGGCGAAGGCGTGCCAGTTCGTAAAAAACTACTGCTTCCGCGGGCTCCTTCTTTCCCAGCTGGGCAAAAAGCTGGGCGGCTTCCGCGGTATCGCCGCGTAGCTTGAGCGCTTGCGCTTTAAAAAATTGTTTCTCGAAGGAGAGGTCTTGGTGGGAAGGGGCGGAGCTGTCTTTTTGGCCCCAGCTCAGAGGGGCCATAAGCAGCCATAAAAGCAGCGCGCCGGTGTTTTTAATCCAAAACGCTAAAATCGCCAATCGAGATTTGGGAAAATGAACCATCGAATTTCGCTTTATTGCCGATCATGGAATTGCTCAGTTGGGCATTACGGACTTCGCTATTTTCCTGGATGAGCACATCGCTTAGGGTACTGTTTTCTACACGGGTGCCCGCGCCTATGCTTACGCGCGGCCCCACCTTACTATTGCGTATTACGGCACCGGGGGCGATGTAGCAGGGGGCGATGATCTCGCTGTTGGCCACATCGGCTTTGGGGCTCAGGAGCTCTTCCTCTTCTTTTACAAAGTTTAGGATTTTGCCGTTGGTTTCTACCGTCACGTCCTTGTTGCCACAGTCCATCCATTCACTTACCGTGCCGGAGGTAAACTTACTGCCCTTGTCCTTCATGTTTTCCAGGGCATTGGTGATCTGGTATTCTCCTTTGTCCTTTATGTTGTTATCGATGAGGTACTGCAGTTCATCGCGTAGGTAGGCGCCATTCTTGAAGTAGTAGATGCCGATGATGGCCTCGTCGGAGATAAATTCTTGGGGCTTTTCTACGAAGTCGGTGATGTAGCCCTCCTCATTTTTCTTTACCACGCCAAAGGCTTTGGGGTTTTCCACTTTTTTGGTCCAGATTACCCCATCGTGGGCACTATCCAGCACAAAATCGGCGCGGAAGAGCGTATCGGCAAAAGCGACGACCATGGGCCCACTGAGCGAGGGTTTGGCGCAGAGAATGGCATGGGCCGTACCGAGTGGTTCTTCTTGGTGGTACACACTGCCTTTGGCGCCCAGGTCAGCGGCTATACCCCGGAGTTGTTCTTCTACTTCCGGGCCAAAATCACCGATCACAAAGGCGATTTCTTCCACCTCTTCCTGGGCCACCTTTACGATGTCTTCCACCAAGCGCTGCACGATGGGTTTGCCCGCAATGGGGATCATGGGTTTGGGTACGGTAAGGGTATGCGGGCGCAGGCGGCTCCCGCGGCCTGCCATGGGGACGATTATTTTCATGATTTAAGGAGGGCTTTAAAGTTCAAGTGGGCTACGAAGGTAAGCGAATTTTCAGGCCTCATCAGCGCGTTCCGGTGCTGCCAAAGCCACCGCTGCCGCGTTCCGTAGCCGCCAGGTCATCGGTTTCTTGCCACTGGACCGTTTCGTGGGGGGCCACTACTAGTTGGGCGATCCGTTCGCCGGGAGTTATTTCCACCGTTTCGTTGCTCAGGTTTACCAGCAGCACTTTCACCTCCCCGCGGTAATCGGAGTCGATGGTACCCGGTGCGTTGAGTACGGTGAGGCCTTTTTTGTAAGCCAGGCCACTACGGGGGCGCACCTGCCCTTCGTAGCCCTGGGGCAGGGCCAGGGATAGCCCAGTAGGCACCAGGCACCTTTCCAGGGGTTGCAGGGAGAGGCCTTCGGCCAAATGTGCTTCCAGGTCCATACCGGCGGCTTGCCCGCTTTTATATTCGGGCAGCCGAGCCTCCGGGGCCCGCTGCACGGGTACTTCTATCATGATCTTATTCTTTGCCAAAGCTCGCGTAAACTACTTCGTTCCACAAAGGCCAGGTAGGCCATATAAATGGCAAAGATAAGCGTCCCCGCCAGGAGTCCGCTTTCAAAAACGGCATAACTCAGGTAAGCTCCCCCCACCGCCAGCAGCAGGTGGCTCAGCAACAGTTTCACGGGGTAGGCCACCCGGTGGTGCTTTTGGTTGAGGTAGTAGGCATAGAGGGTCATAGAGGCGTAGCTGATCAAGGTAGACCAAGCAGCCCCCATATAACCGAAGCGCGGCACCAGCAGAAGGTTGGCCACCACCGTAAAGACCAGCCCTACCGAGGTGATGTAGATGCCCATCTGCGTTTTTTTCTCCAGCTTATACCACATGTTTAGGTTAAAGTTGATCCCCAGAAGGAGATTGGCAAAAAGCAAGATGGGCGCCGCTTGAAAGCCGTCCCAGTACTTCTCGGCGATGAAGTGGCTGCGCTTGATAATTTCCAAAAAGCAAGTGAGCCCCAGGAAAATGAGGGCCTGGACAGTAACAAAATAGCGCATAACCCGCGCCATGCGAGGCTTAAAAGCGCCCTCGCCCGAAAAGAAAAAGGGCTCTGCGGCAAAGCGAAAAGCCTGGATAAAGAGCACCATGAAGGTGGCTATTTTCATAACGGCCCCAAAGGTGGCCATGGCTACCCGCCCTTCTTCCCCGGGCAGCAGGTACTTCATGAATTGAAACTGCGCTTTCTCGTTGATCACCCCGGCTATAAAGCCCAGGACCAGAGGTGCTGCGTACCAAAGAAGCCGGCGCAAAAGGGGCCAGCAGGGCCGCAGCCGGATTCGGATCAGGTCTGGGGAAAGCAGCAGAAGCATAAAGACATTTCCGATCAGGTTGGCGATGAAAACATAGGCCACGCCCCGGCCCGGTACGTACACCATCCGGACCCACTCCGTAGCCACCTCCTGCGCCAGCATCCAGGGAAAAAGCAGGAAAAAAGCCAGGTTTAGGCCTACGATAAGGCCTATAGTTCCCAGCCGTACCAGCAAAAAGCGATACGGCTGGTGGCGCGCCCGGAGCTGCGCCAGGGGCACCGCCGCCATGGCGTCCATCGCCACAATAAGCATCATCCAAAGCAGAAAATGGGGCCGGTCCTCGTACTGGAGCCACTGGGCCAGGGGCTCCTGAAATAGCCAGGTGGCGCCTATAAAAAGCAGCGAGGTGAAAAGGGTAAAACCGGTAGCCGCGCTAAATACGGTTCGCGAGCTGTAGTCGCCTTCCCGTTGAAACCGAAAAAAGGCCGTTTCCATCCCAAAGGTGAGCAGCACCATGAGCAAGGCGATCATCGAGTACACATCGTTGAGAATGCCGTACTCCGCCTTGGCTATCAGGGAAGTGTGCAGGGGCGTAAGGGCAAAGTTGAGCAAGCGGGCCAAAATGGTGCTCAGGCCGTAAATTGCCGTCTGGGATGCCAATTGTTTGAGCAAAAGCAGCGCAATAAAAGTGCGGGGCTAAGGTAGCCAAATAGCACTAAGAGGGCCTGGACCAATGCTTATATTTGCCCGTCGGTTACCAAGCCAAATTGCTCCGCCATGAAAAAACACTTCTTTCCCCTGATCATCTTGCTAAGTATGGGCCCGCTCTCCGCCCAGGAATGCCTGGAAATACCGGACGAGCTGGTAGGCGCTATGCAAGAGGACGTTATCTTCCTAGCAGCTGATGAGCTCAAAGGCCGCGCCCCCGGCACCGAGGGCCTCCAGGCCGCTCGAAAGTATATTTCCCGTAATTTCCAAAACCTGGGCCTTGCCCCGGCTTTTCCCCAAGGCTATCGTCAGCAATTCGCAGTACCCCACCGGGTAGAAATCCGTCAAGCTGATTTGGAAGTGGCGCCAAAATTCCTGGAGGGGAAAGTCCCGCATCAAGCTTATCCGGTGCGCTTCAGCGGTAATGGCCAGGCGGAAGGCAGCAGTGTTTACGTCGGGTTTGGCCTGGAAAACGAGGTGATGGGCGTAGATCAGCTGCCCGATGAAGAGCTAAGGGGGGCCATTGCGGTCATGGAAGCTGGTTATCCTCCCGACTTAGACCTCCACTCCCATGCGGCGGCCGCTTATGATCTTTTCACCCGTCTTAAAAAGCTTAAAGAAAAAGGGGTAAAGGGGGTCGTCCTTATTCAGAGCAAAGACCAGCAAGGCAAAGCCCCTCCGCGGGAGTTCGATAAGCGCAACAGCGTAGGTATTCCCGTTCTCTACGAGCCCAGTGAAAAATGGGCCGGTAGGCTCCGTAAGCAGCGCTTACTAAGCATGACTGTAGATATGGAGCTTCTTACCTACCAGGTAAGCAATGTAGCGGGTTGGATTAATAATAAAGCGCCCTCCACCGTGGTGATCGGCGCCCACTATGACCACCTGGGCATGGGACGCGCCGGCTCCCTCTACCGGGGGGATAAGCCGGCTATTCACAACGGAGCGGACGATAACGCCAGCGGCGTAGCCGGGATGCTCACGCTGGCCCGTTTCTTGAGCACCACTGAAGATCCTCGCCTACGTGGTTTCAATTACCTTTTCGTGGGCTTCTCCGCTGAAGAAATGGGCCTTTTGGGCTCCAATTACTTCGTGGAAAACCTGCCTTCCCTGCCAGAGTACAACTTTATGTTCAATATGGATATGATCGGTCGGATGGAAAACCGCCAGCTACAAGTCAATGGTGTGGGCACGGCTCCCCTATGGCCAGCGTTGCTTGCCGATATTACCTGTGGCCTGGATCTCTCCACCACTAAAAGTGGCGTAGGCCCTTCTGATCATAGCAGCTTTTACTATCAGAAAATCCCCGCCTTACACTTCTTTACCGGCACCCACGAGGATTACCACAAGCCCTCGGACGATGCCGAAAAAGTGAACTACGCCGGGATGCTGGCCACCGTAAGGCTCATGGCTTCCATGATAGCCGCGGCACCTGCTGACCGCCCGCTTGAATTCAAGCCCACCAAGAACCAAAGCACCCAGGCACCGAGCTTTAGTGTTACCCTGGGCGTTATGCCCGATTATCTATTCAGTGGCAATGGTATGAAGATAGATGGCGTAAGTGCCGGGCGCCCCGCCGATAAAGCCGGCCTCAAAACTGGCGATGTAGTGGTGAAAATGGGGGATATAGAGGTGAGCGATATGCAAAGTTATATGCGCGCCCTCGGCCAATTTGAAGAAGGCGACCAAACCAAAGTGGCCTATCGCCGGGATGGCGAACGGTACACGGTGAAGGTGAAATTTTAACTCCCTCGCTTTTATGCAAATAGCGGTCATCGGCGGCGGTAGCTGGGCCACCGCCCTGGTAAAAATCCTCAGTGAGCACAATAATTATGTGGGCTGGTGGATGCGTGATCCCGAGCAGGTACTCCAGATTAAGAAATCCCATCATAATCCCAAGTACCTTAGCTCCATAGAGCTGCCTACCGAGCGCATCGATATCTCTCCCGACCTTAACCACATTGTTGCTCAGGCCGATTGCCTCATAATGGCCGTGCCTTCCGCCTTCCTCAAATCCGCCCTTGCTACCCTGGAAGGCAACCTGCGCGATAAGTATATCTTTAGCGCCATTAAAGGCATTGTTCCCGACGAGAACACCATCGTGGGCGAGTTTTTTAATCAGCAGTACCAGGTCCCCTTAGATCAAATCGGCGTTATTACCGGCCCCTGTCATGCAGAGGAGGTGGCCCTGGAGCGGCTGAGTTACCTCACCGTGGCCAGTCTCAACGAAAAAGCCGCGAAGGAAGTCAAGCGGCTTATGACCTGTCACTACATCCAGGCCACTGTAAGCGATGATATCTACGGCACGGAGTACGGCGCGGTACTCAAAAACATCTATGCCCTGGCCGCAGGGATCTGCCATGGACTGGGTTATGGGGACAACTTTCAGGCGGTGCTGGTAAGCAATGCCATCCGGGAAATGAAACGCTTTATAAAGGCAGTGCACCCCATTAAGCGCGATATCAATGACTCCGCCTACCTGGGTGATTTGCTGGTAACGGCCTATTCCCAATTCTCACGCAATCGCATGTTTGGCAATATGATTGGCAAGGGTTACACCATCCACTCGGCCATGGTAGAGATGAACATGATCGCGGAGGGCTACTATGCCGCCGCGCTCATCCGCCAGGTGCGCAAGGAAGTGGACATTAAAATGCCCATTGCCAACGCCGTTTACAAAGTCCTTTACAAGGAGAAAAACCCTAAAAAGGTGATGGCCAAGCTCAGCGCTAAGTTGGACTAAGAGGCCCAGCTTTTTCAGGTAGTCCTCTTTGGGAGTGAGGGTATTCGATTTATTTAAACGCCTCCACCATGGCCCATAAACCTCTCCCTTTTTTGGATGGCCTACCGGCCAAATGTGATCGTTCCCACCGGGCTTTTTTGTGCCAGGATAGAACTTATCGAGACAGTAATGTATTTTCGAGGGAAGTTACAAGGGCTACGCGGTTAAATGGCGTGACCAATAGCTCTACCTAATTATTGGGGTCTTCCGCACTGAAGGTTCCGCTACCTTGAACGGTATCAATATCCGTACCGGAGCCGTATTTAGCGGTAAAGCTAAAGGTAGCATCCAGAAAACCCTCCTTCCGGCCATCGCTTATATTCATCGTGCCCGATAAGCCCACCAAAGGCTCGTTATTGATGGCTCCTACTACCTGGGCGTAGGGTGGAGCTAAAACGGCGGACTTAATTGAGATTTCTTTGCTTTGATAGATGTTTTCCTTACCTACTACATTAAAAGTGATAGATGAGGAAAGACCAGAGGGCGTACTGTTCCTTTTCTCTAGCCCTACTGCTACAGCAGTATCCCCGTAAGGGCGTCCCATTATGGCATTTCCCTCCAAGGTATAATTCTCACTTCCGCTGATCTCCAACGTATAAGATCCTATCTTTTTGGTATCGTTATTATTCGTCGTCTCTTCATCTTCCCCGCAGGATATTAACAGAACACAAGCCATTAACAGGGATAAGAATTTTTGGTCCATCATAAAATTGCGCTTTTAAATCTTGAGTTGCTTATTGTACTACCGCTCTAAAGTTTCCGTCTATTTGCACTGTATCCTGCTCGTTTAGCGTGGTCACTCTTACAGCCTGGCAGCTGAAAGAACCTTCTAAAAAATCTCCTTTTGCCCCGGCTTTTATGGTTACACTGCCCGAAATCGCGGTAAATTCGCTTCTGGGCTCAGGTAAAAGGATTTTACCGCCAACACCCGCGTTGTGTCCCGGATTTGCACTAATAGGTATTTGTTGTGCTTGGTAAAGCCCACTGACCGCCTTAAGCCTTATAAAGCCAGTAATGGAATAATTTCCAGCTCCGCCGTTCGCATCGGGGTCTCCTATACCTTTAAAGCCTACCGAAGCTCCCGTATCACCGAAAACGGTCACGCGCGATATACTTGCCCCGCCTTCGTAGGAGGTATCCACCGGGGCCCCTACCGTTATTTTGCAATGGCCTGGAAGTCCATCGCTGTACTGGTTGTTGTTGTTCTCATCTTCTTTGCTACACGCCGTGATGCAAAATGTAGCTAAAGCGGCGTAAATCAACTTTTTGTAATTCATAAAAGGGTGTTTTAAATACTAGCCAATAGATCGAAAAAAGCTTTCGTTTATAGTTACTTGCGGGCTTCAAAAGAGCCGTTTACCTCCACTGTGTCAAAACTTGTGTTGGAAGGATTATTTAGCAGAGCCGAGAAGCTGTAGGTGGCCCTGAGGTACTTTCCTTTCTGCCCAGCGGTAATATTCATTTCACCCGATGCCAGCGCTGTTAGTGCCTGTTCTTCCAGTATCTCTCCTGCAAAATAGGCATAGGCCTTTACGGCGGGGTCACCAGTAATAGATAGGTTCTGGGCCCGGTAAAGTCCCTGGGGCGATTCAAGGTTAAAAGTTCCGGCTGCTTCAATTTCGCCGAAACCATTATGGGCACTAGAATCAGATATGCTTTCCACGTTGATGGCTACGGTGGTATCGCCTACCGAAAGCCCGATTGAAGCACTTCCTTCAAAAGTATGCTGCTGAGGTCCTGTAATCTTCATCTGCCAAGAGCTGGTCTCACCAGGATTGTTTTGGGAGCCTGACCCAGTATCATCTTCTTTGCTGCAACCTAGGCTTACACTCACCAGCATTAATACTGTTATGAACCGTTCCATTATAAGATATTTATGGCCCTAACGGCCTATTCCACGAGGGGGGCTTTAAAAGTTCCAGTTAGGTTTACCGTGTCCTTTTTCTCTGGCCGGATGACTCCTTTCATCTGGAGCGCGCCCTCTATAAATTGACCTTGAGCCGCATCGGTAATTTCCAGGGAACCGGAGATACCCAATAACTCTGGTAGCGTCCCCCCTTGGGTAAGGGCATAACCTAAAGTGGCATAAGGTTTTTCTCTACCAAAACTGGCGTCCACGGGGATTGTCTGCGCTTGGTACGCCCCAGAGGGAACCTCCAAGCCTATACTACCACCCAGGGCAGAATTGGTTGAACTTGTTAAGATGATGGTAAGTGAGGTATCCGTATTAAACTCACTTATGGGTATGGCCGCCTTGCCTTCCAATGTGAAGCTGGTGTCTCCGGTCGCTTCAATTTTAAAGGGCTCGCCCTGGGTGTTATTGCTGTTATTGGGCTTGGCATCTTCCTCTTCCTCATTACTGCAGGATATTATGGTGAAGACCAGGAGGAAAATTAAATTAAAGCTTCTGAATGCCATAAGTTGAACTTTTTAAAGGATAAAGATGCTTAAAAATTACTCTTTGATGTTGAACTCCCCTTCAGTTATGCGAACAGTATCTGAGGAGCGGGAAACGCCGATGAAGTTAAACGAACCAGTGACGGTTTCTTTCTCTTTGTCAAAACTATCGACTACGATTTCGCCTTCCACGGCTTCGAAGTCTATTTGGGGATCATCTGCGGAACTGGTGTAAAATTCGGTATACCTAGCTGAGGGGGTAGGTATAGTGTCGTGAAGGTCAAATTGACCTATCCGCATAGAATCAAGGCCCAGGGAAACTTGATTGTAAGGGCGGGTGCCGGACAACTTGCTTTGTGCTTGAATGATAGCTACCGACTCTGTATACCTGGCACTTTCCGAATAATCAAAACTTTCCCCATCTTTCACAAAGGCAAAGCCTTTTTTCTCTTCGTTATTATTCGGGTCCGTAGAATCATTCGTTCCGTTGTCATCTTCCGTACAACCCATGATTAGAAGGGGCACTAAAAAGGTGAGAAAAAGTTGGTAGCGGAAAGAAAAGGTACTCATAATCGGGGATTTGATGGTTTGTGGTTTAAATTAAAAATTTCCGTTTTAAAGACGCTTTCTAAGTTATTCTGAGAAAATTTATGTTAGTCATTGAAAACAGATGAGCTTGGTTGTTCATTGGTCTTTCAATTAAGCGGTTTATTGCCCCCATATTTTCATTGTTGCACTCTCTATTACCGAGCCGTATTTTTAGTTCTCTGGCCCCTTTAGGACGGTGGAAATCGATAAGAGCCTACTTGCGCAGAAAAGGAGGTAAGTCAATAAAGGCTCAATAGTGTTTGTTCGCTGACAAAATTGAGAAGTTTCTGACAGCTTTTCAGAGCGGAATGAGTGATTCGTGATTTTAAAGGCAACGCTGTGCAGACGGAATTTGTCCCACGCTGGGTAGTCCAAATTACTGGGAGACATAGAGCAAACAATATTTTGCAATTCGAGAAGTCCGCTCTTCCAAAGGCCAGGCGCCAACAAGCCTATTGAGTAATCCACAATAAGGGCTCTCTACACCTAAAAGGGCATGGTATAAATCTTATAAATGGGTGTTGAGGCTCACCAAAACATGATCACATGAGGGGTAGAAAAGCTTCTGTTGTACTTGATGTTGGCTAATAGAGGACTTTGATTAAACGCCGGATGGCGGTTCTTACCACAAAAAACCCCTGCAAACCGATGTTCACAGGGGCTTTCTTAGGAGGGAGGATTGTAAAGCTTTTCCCTAGGGGTTTTTAACCACCAGGGATAAGCTGCGGGCGGGGCCCTCTGCGGGTTGGAGCAACACCTGGTAGGAGCCGCTAGCCAGGCCTGAGAGGTCCAGCTGCCGCTTGGGGCTGTGCTCCGGGTGGGGGTAGCTTTTTTCCCAGGCTACTCGACCGCTGGCGTCAATGATGCGCACCGTAAGGTGGGAGCTCTGTAAGGATGCCACCTCCAAGTGCACCGTATTGCGGGCTGGGTTGGGGTAAAGTTTCAGCTGGCCCCAATTTGCTTCGTCCAGGGACACAGGACCCGCGCCGGCCTGTTCAAAACCCTGGCCTACGTAAAGGTTGGCCGTGTTGGCCGAGCCGGTGATGGCTTCTCCCAGCGTATGGCTTACCCGGATATTGGCGGTGGCGGCACTGCCGCCCAGGCTGGACACCACGCTGCGCTGGGCA
This sequence comes from uncultured Bacteroidota bacterium, assembly GCA_913056475.1. Lineage (GTDB taxonomy): Bacteria > Bacteroidota > Bacteroidia > Flavobacteriales > Schleiferiaceae > CAJXMS01. Next base: position 19 of record CAJXMS010000032.1, on the reverse strand, counting down.
GTCTGCCCCATTAGGCTGG
>CAJXMS010000031.1 GCA_913056475.1 uncultured Bacteroidota bacterium | reverse complement strand
CCAGCCGGTAATTGTGAAAGGCTACCCGGCTGCTATCCGGCAGGGGGATCCGGCGCCGGTAGCTCCCCTGGGCATCAAAGAGCAGGGCCCCCCGTTTTGCGGTGTGGAGCACTACTTGATCGTAGCTGGAAAAAATATCTACGGGCTGGTTTTCCTCTTCGATTAGTTGGGTTATTTGTCCGGTGCGGTAGCTTTCCCGGCCGGAATTGATGCCATACCGAAGCAGCAGATCTTGGCTTTGGTCGTAGATCCAGAGGTGATCTTGATCGCCGTAGGTTACCAGCTGGGGATCGGCCAGGCCGTAATCCAGCAGGTTGATTTCCCGGGAAGGGTTGAGCCGGTTGTCCAGTAATACCAGGGAATTGACGGGCTCGTAAAAGAGGAGCGGCCGTAGGGGATTGAGTGCATCTACCTTACTGATGTCGCCCAGTAGGGGGTTGCTGTAGGTTTGCTGTACCTCCCCCTGGGGGCTTCGTTTCTGTACCTGTCCCTGATCTACCAGGTAAAGGTTGCCAAACTGGTCTACCGCAAAGTGCTCAACGGGCTGGGAAAGCGGGATTTTTTGCCGCAGTTCGGGCACTACCTGAGCACAAAGCGAGGAGGCCAGAAGGCCTATGAACAGGAGCCACCTCATAGGTTCATCTTGAGCATTTCGTCCATATAACGGCGGTCGTTGCTTAGGCGAGGCACCTTGTGCTGGCCGCCGAGCTTTCCTTTAGCTTTAAGCCACTGGTAGAAGAGCCCTGGTTGCGCCAGGTTGAGTTTGAGCGGGCTAAGGGCCATATTTTTATACCGCTTGGCTTCGTAATCGCTGTTTACTTTTTGCAGTTCGCGGTCCAGGTCTTGGGCAAAAGCGCTTTGGTCCCGGGGGTCTTCTTCAAATTCGATCAACCATTCATGGGCTCCCCGCTGGCGGCCTTCCATGTAAACGGGCGCCACGGTGTAATCTTTTATGCGCAGTTGATGAGCCTGGCAGGTGCGGCTGAGCGCGGTTTCGGCATTTTCTACGATCAGCTCCTCCCCGAAGGTGTTGATAAAGTGTTTGGTACGCCCGGTTATTTGGATACGGTAGGGCTTAAGCGAGGTGAAGCGAATGGTGTCCCCAATCAGGTACCGCCATAAGCCGGCATTGGAGCTGATGACCAGGGCGTAATTTTTACCGCGCTCTACTTCCCACAGGGGCACCGTAGGAGAGTGGGTGCCATTGAAGTGCTCCATGGGGATAAACTCGTAAAAGATACCGTAGTCCAGCATCAACAGCAGTTCGTTCACCCCCGGCTGGTCCTGGAGGGCAAAAAAACCTTCCGAAGCATTGTAGGTGTCCAGGTAGTTAAGGGGCTTATCCATGAGGGCCTCGTATTGAGGGCGGTAAGGGGTAAAATTGACCCCGCCATGCATGTACAGCTCCAGGTTGGGCCACACCTCGTGGAGATTGTCTTTGCCACTAAGCTCCAGCACCCGGTTGATCAGTACCAGCATCCAGCTGGGCACGCCGGCCAGGCTGGTTACGTCCTCCTTCATAGAGGTATGGGCCATGGCCTCCAGCTTCTCTTCCCATTCGCTCATCAGGCTTATGCGGGAGTTTGGGGTGCTGCGCATTTCTACCCAAAAAGGGAGATGCTCGATCAAAATGGCCGATACATCGCCGTAAAAACTACCGTGTTCGGCGTCCCCAAAAGTGCTGCCGCCCAGCCGAAGGTTGGTGCCACTGAATATTTTGGTTTCGGGAAAATTGTGGCAGTAAATGCTCAGCAGGTCTTTGCCTGCTTTGAAGTGGTTGCCTTCGATGGCCTCCTGGGTTACCGGTATAAACTTACTTCGGCTGTTGGTGGTGCCGCTGGACTTGGCAAACCACTTGATTTTACCCGGCCACATACGATTTTCTGCCCCCTGGCGCAGTTCTTCGATCTCTTTTTCCAGGTCTTCGTAGGTGTGAAGGGGCACCCGCCGGGCAAATTCTTCGTAGCGCTTTATTTCCGAGAAATGATAGTGCCGCCCCCACTTGGTGTCCCGGGCTTTATGCAGTTGAGCCAGCAGTAATTCTTGCTGCACTTCGTGCGGATGCCGCAGAAAGAGCTCAATCTGATGAAAGCGCTTTTTCATGCGCCAGCTTATAAAGGTGTTGACCAGGTCCAGCATTACGGATTCCCTTACTTTCGTGGCAAATTACAGCCTTAGCTGATGGATATTGGTATTACGCTCGCAAAAATGCCCACCTATTACGATGGAACGGCGCATTACTTACTCAAGGCCGATGAGGATTTCGTCGCCCTCAACCGCTTCATAGGGCGGCAAATTTCGGTAGAATTCCTTAACCAGAAGTTTTGTGCCGGCTGCGGTCAGGAGTTTGCCGAACTCTTTCGCATGGGGTTCTGCAAAAATTGCTTTTTCACCCGGCCGGAGGCGGGGGAAAGTATCATTCGCCCCGAGCTTAGCCGGGCCCACCTGGGCGAAGAAGACCGGGACCTGGCCTTTGAAAAGGGGTATCAACTGCAGCCGCATATTGTCTATCTGGCCAATAGTGGCGGCCTTAAAGTGGGCGTAACCCGCGGCCGCCAGCAATGGCACCGCTGGATGGACCAGGGCGCCTCCTATGCGCTGGTATTTGCCCAAACGGAAAACCGTTACCAGGCCGGCCAAATCGAGGTGGCCCTCAAGGCGTTCATCGGGGATAAAACCCCCTGGCAGCGCATGCTTAAGAATCAAGTGGAGGCCATAGACCTCCTCGCCGAAAAGGAACGCCTGGCGGCGGAGCTGGATAAGGATTTAAGCCAATGGGTAAGTGCGCACAAAGAGGTGAACGAGATCCACTATCCCGTGCGCCAGTATCCCGATAAAGTGAAAAGCTTAAACCTCAATAAAAGCCGCTCTATCACGGCAAAGCTGCAGGGCATCAAAGGCCAGTACTGGATCATGGAGGGCGGAAACGTACTGAATGTACGAAGCCACACGGGCTTTAGGGTTCGGCTTTCCCTGCCTGCTTCCATCGCCACTGCGAAGGACGCAACAGACTAAAGCCGATACCGGCCGGCAGGGCCACGTTGAAAAGCCATACCGCCATGCCGGCGAGCGCTACGGTGGCGGCTTGCGCTTCCATCCACTGAAAAAAGTAGAGGGCCAGGGTGCCCTTGATCAGGAAATCCAGCGCGGTCCAGCTAGGGATAATGGCGGACAGGAGATAGTAGACGGGAATGCTCAGGAGCAGTTTTAGGCTAAGTGCTTCGGGACGCAGCAAATGCAGCATCAGGGCCAATTGGCTGGAGAAGATTAAAAAACGGAGGGCGTTGATGGCCAGGAGCTGGGCTTTTTCCCGCCGGGAAGGACGGCCCGCTATCAGGAAGTGCTTCAGGGGCCATTTGCCCAGTCGAAAGCGCTGTAAAAGCCGGAGGGCCCGCTCCAGGTAGAAATAGACAATGCCAATGAGTAGGAGCAGGGCGGATGGCCACCAGAAGTTCTTTTGGCCGGAGGCCCAGATAAAGAGCGGTAGGGCCACCAGGAGCTTGGCGCTCAGCTTGGGGGCGTGCATCCAAAAAGTTAGGTAGAGGGCTTTCTGGCGGTGCTCCGGGGGCTGCAGCAAGTAGCGCCCCGCCAGCTCGCCGCTCTGAAAGGGGGTAATAAAGGCCAGGGCATAGCACTGCAGGTTGTGCAATAAGGCGCGGGACCAGCGCAGGGGGCGCACCAATCGCTGGACGATGAGCCAGGTGATGGCATCCAGGCTTAGGTTGAGGACGGTAAGGAGTAAAAAACCGGCAAACCAGGGCCAAAAATAGGGACGGGCGGTAGGGGCCGTAAGGGTGGGCCAGCTGTCCCAGGGCCAGCGATAGAAGAAAAGAACAGCGGCCAGCAGGAGAAGCCCCCCTTTGAGCAGCCAGGCTCGATAAGGACGGCGCGCCATCATAGCAATGAGGCTTCCTGGGTGCCCTGAAGCCCGAGATGGCGACGAATAAGGGCCACGCTGGGGTAGATCAGCAGGGTATCTGCCGCGGCGAAAAACACCTTAAAGAGCCAGCCATCCAGAATGAGACCGCTGATAAATCCAAAACTTTCTACGCCGAGGAATAAAACGGTGGTAACTAAAATGGTGTCGAGCAACTGGGAGAAGGTGGTGGAGAAATTATTGCGCAGCCAGAGGAAGCGCCCCTGGGTGCGTTTTTTGATGAAATGGAAAATGCGTACGTCGATAAACTGGGCTACCAGGTAGGCGGTCATCGAGGCGGCAATAACGCGCCAGGAATTTTGAAATACGGCCGCAAACTGTGCATTGCTTACCGGGCTGCCGTTTATGGCGGGGAAAGTTTGGCCCAAATAGAGGATCAAAAGGGTGAGCAGGGAAGCAAAAAAGCCCGCTAAAACGACTCGGTTGGTGAGTTTACGGCCATAGATTTCGGAAAGAATATCAGTAACCAGGAAGGTAAGGGGATAGGGCACCACCCCTGCCGATACCCGAAAGGTTTTGAAGCCCAGGTCTACCGTTACAAACTTATTGGCGATCAGATTACAGGTGATCAGCGCAGCCACAAAAAGACCGGCCAGGATCACGTCAAGGGTGTGGGCCTGCTGGGGGCGGTAATCCTTCGAGGGGGAGGGCTCCACAAAAGCGGGGGCTAGGGGGTTAGTCTACGCTCAGGTGATAGGGCATGCGCATCTGATAGCCCTGCATATGGGCGGCCTCCTGGTAGATTTCGTAGGCCGGGCGCAGGGGGCCTAAACCATCTTTCACGTAATAACTTTTGACCTGGTTGCTCAGTTGTTTGGTGAGTTGCTGGATCGGGTCTATGGGCTCCGGATAAGCGGTTACACGGTAAGCAGCGCTGTCCAGGCCGGCTTTGGTAGCGGCTATGGATACCGCCTGGGGAAGACCTCCTATGAGGTCCACCAGGCCAAGTTTTTGGGCATGAGCCCCGGCATAAACCCGGCCTCCGCCCAGGCTGTCTACTTCTTCTACGGTCATATCACGCCCCTGGGCTACGCGTTGTAAAAAGGTTTGGTATACATCGTCTACTTGCTGGATCAGCAGCTTCTTCTCTTGGGGGGATATGTCCCGGTCTATCGTTCCTAGGTCTGCGTAGGTGTTGGTTTTGACGGTTTCGATATTGATGCCCAGTTTTTCGTTGAGTAATTCCTCAGCGGTGAAGAATAAGCCAAAGGCCCCGATGCTACCGGTAATGGTATTGGGCTGGGCCAGAATGGTATCCGCCAGGCTGCTCAGGTAGTAGCCTCCGCTGGCGGCCAGGCCACCCATGGAAGCGATCACCGGTTTTTCCTTTTGGGTAAGCATCAGCTCGCGCCAGATAATTTCAGCGGCCAGTGCATTTCCTCCGGGGCTGTTGACCCGGAGAATTACCGCTTTTACCTTGTCATCTTCCCGTAGATCTTTGATGGCCTCGGCAAAGCGTTGCGCCCCAATGGTCCCTTGTCCGCCTTCTCCCAATTGAATGCCGCCCTCAGCGTAAACCACGGCTATCTCCTTTTCTGCGTAGTCTTTCTGTCCTTTGATGTCACGGCCTTCGGCGTACTGCCCTACGCTGATGAAAGAAACCTGATCTATGCCGTTTGCTTCGGTGCGGGCGGCCAGCAAGCTATCTATTTGATCTTGGTAGGCGGTGCCGTGTAAGAGACCCGCTTCGGCAGCATCCCGGGGGTCTGTGGCGGCAAAATTATCGGCCAGTTCGTTGAGTTTATTCTGGCTTGTGCTCGTTTGCTCTTCAATAGATTGGGTGTACTCGCCCCATAAGTAATGGAGTAAGGTGTCTAATTGCGTGCGGTTGGCCTCGGTCATTTTATTGGTGAGGTAGGGCTCTACGGCACTTTTAAATTTATTGCCAGTGGCTCGCAGTACAACGGGCTTTACCCCCAGCTTATCCAGGGCATCGTGATAGTAGGTGACGGAAGAGCTCAAGCCAATCCATTCCGTAAAGCCTTCGGGATTTACCCAAAAGGTATCGGCCACAGAACCCAGATAAAGCCCGGACTGCGACATCACATTGGCATAGCCATAGATAAACTTCCCGCTTTCTTTAAAGTCCAGGAGGGCTTGTCGTAACTCCCGAAAGGTAGCCGGCTGGCCAATGGGCATCCCCCCCTTCAGATAAATACCTTCGATATTATCGTCTGTTTTGGCTGCTTTAAGCGCAGCGATCAGTTCGTTTACGCCGTATTTCTTCTCAAAGTTGCCCGCTATGAAGTCCAGACCAGCGAAGGGATTTTGCGCAGCCCGGTCATCTATTTGAATATCTAAGTTTACCTTGAGCACGCTCTTGGGCGGAACTTTAAATTCCGCTTCCCCCCCAAGGGACACCAGCGTAGCAAAGAGAACAAAGATGACAAATAAGAGGATAGCACCACCCAGCAGAGAGGCGGCGAGCATTTTCAGGAAGGTCTTCATGATAAAGGGAAGGTGTTTCGTTTTACGTTTGCAGCGCAATATTACGTAAATCACAATATTCTGGATTGTAAAGTTCACACCACCGTTTTACTGCTGGGCGGCAATCTGGGCCCCGTGGCCGCGCATTTTGAAAAAGCCGAGCGGCTTCTGAGGCCGGTTCTGGAAATACGAGATCGGTCGAGCATCCACCGGACGGCCCCCTGGCGCATGCCAGGGGCTCCCCCATTTTTAAATCAAGCCTGGTGCTGTAGAACCCGGCTGGCGCCAAATGAGTTACTAACCAAATTACAAGCGGTGGAACAAAAATTGGGGCGAGTGCCGCAAACGGGTGCGGGTTACCAAAACCGTCCCCTGGATATAGATATTATATTTTATGAGGACCGGATAATGGACGAGCCGGGGCTGAAAATCCCGCATCCCGAGATGACTCGCCGCCACTTTGTGCTGGCGCCGATGGCGGAGATCGTACCTAATTATCCCCATCCCCAACTAAATAAAAGCGTAAAGACCCTTCTCAGGGAGATAGAATAAACATGTCATTAGCAGGAAAATTCATTGCCATTGAGGGCAATATTGGTAGCGGAAAGACTACTCTGGCTCACATTTTGGCCCAGCGGCTTAATGCCCGCTTATTGTTGGAAGAATTTGAAGACAACCCTTTTCTAACCAAATTCTACGAGAACCCCCAGCGCTACGCCTTTTCGCTGGAAATGTCCTTTCTGGCTGATCGCTATCACCAGCTCCAGCAAAACCTGGTAGAGGACCTTTTCCAGCCCACCCTTATTGCCGATTACGCCCCCTGGAAATCGCTCATCTTCGCCCAGTGCAACCTGGGCCAGGAAGAATTTCAGCTTTATCGCCAGTTTTGGGAGATGAGCCTGGGGAAAGCAGCGCAACCCGACCTGATAGTTTACCTCCGTAGGCCGCTCGCTTCCCTTCAAGCCAATATTGCTTTGCGTGGGCGCCCCTATGAACAAGGGATAGCGGAGGAGTATTTAAAAGATATAGGCGATCGCTACGAAAGTTTTTTCAGACATCGGAGCTCCCTACCGCTTTTACCATTGGAAGCTGACCGTTACAACTGGATTAAGGAGCCTGCCGCGGTGGAGCCTATCATCGATCAGCTAAGGACGATATTTGAAGAAGAGGCCCCTTAGAGGCTTTAATTACCGCAATCGCCTGCCAATAAGCAATACCCGGGGCACGAAGGCCTAAGCCCCAAGCCTTCCGGGCTGGGCGGTCAAAATCTGAGTGTAAGCCAAAGGTCAAGGCCTCGCCGAAGTCAGTCCGGTAGCAAAAAAAGCGGGGCCAAAACCCGCTCCTCCCTATGAAATTATCGTTAATAATGAATAATTGCCTCAAAAAGGTTTGGAGAACCAGCCTTATTACTATTTTTGCCCCTATTAAAGGCCGCAAACGGAGCTGGCCATTAAGCTTAAAGCCTCAAACAAAACGCTATGAAAAAGATTAGCCTATTCCTCCTCTTCGCCATCAGTGCGTTGACAGTTAATGCTCAAGAGCAAGAAAAACTAACGGATGCCCATGTATCCAACTATCGCGACTGGAGCATCGGTCTTGGATTTGGAAATTCCTTCTTAGGCGGCGAATTGTCCTCCTGGGAGATCAATGGTCCCAATGGAGATGCCGGTGACTTCAATTTTGGTCCTACCGGTGTGCTTACGGTATCTAAATATTTCAATACGGTATGGGGCGTCCGCTTCAACGGGGAAATCGGTCAAATGAAAGGCGATCGGGGTACCAACCTGCCCCGCTTTGAAACCTTCTTTATCAATACCAACCTCCAAGCCTCCATTAATTTAAGCGCATTGGCGTTGCGGGGCAAAACCGGCGCACGCAAAGGAACACACTTGGTGTTGCTGGGTGGTGGCTTTCACCACAGCCAACCCGATTATTTTGACGCGGCCGGGAATCTCACGGAGCTGCGTGGAACCCAAGGAGAAAATTGGAACAACCTGGCCATGCTCACGGCCGATTATAATTTCAAATACCAGTTAAGCAAAGCCCTTGACCTAGATGTGCTGGTGGGCGCGCGCTATTATTTGGGAGATAATGTAGATGGCGTGGGACAAAATGGTGTAACAGGCAACGGAGGCTCCTCCTCAGATGTCGGGGTCTATACCGGCGTAGGCATTTCTTACAACTTCGGCAACAAGTCCGGTCAAAAGACCAATAAGAAGGTAGCCGCCGTTTACGGTAACCCCTTAGACGAAATTTACGGCGACCTCGAACAAATCAAAAGTGATTATGACAAGCTAACCTCTGATGACGATGGCGACGGGGTCAACAACCTCATGGACAAGGACAACTCTACTCCCGAAAACGCTACCGTAGATGGTTCGGGTGTGGCTACCGATGTGGACGGTGATGGTATTCCCGATCACATGGACCAAGATCCCTTTACCATGAAAGGGGCGAAAGTTGACGCCGATGGCCGTGCCGTCGATAGCGATAGTGATGGAGTTCCCGACAATGTAGATCAGGAAGCCAATACCCCCGAAGATGCACTCGTAAACCACCAAGGTATTACCATTCCTACCGATCAAGGACTAGGTGCAGCCGCGCTACCCGCCGTTTACTTCGGATTTAACAGCGCTACCGTGAACGACGCAAACATCTATCGGATTGCCAATATCGCCTCCGTGCTCAAAGCGCACCAAGACCTGAAAGTTCGCCTTACCGGTTATACCGATTCGCGCGGAAGCGAGCAATACAACAAAAACCTGGGTGAGCGTCGGGCCAAGGAAGTAGCTGAGCAGCTTACCAAGTACTTTGGTATAGATTCCTCCCGCATTATGACCCAGTCTGGCGGAGAGTCTAATGCCCTGGCGAAAGATATTTACAAAGTGAATCGCCGTGTAGAGGTTCAACCCGTAAAATAGGCCTTACGAAGCTTTAAGCATTTAAAGCCCCGGTGAAACTTTCGCCGGGGCTTTTTCGATTAAAAGGGGCTCTTCAATTTTATGAATGGTACTGCCGGACGTATTCCCATAGCACCACGCCCGCGCTTACCGCTACATTAAGAGAATGCTTAGTGCCGTATTGCGGTATTTCAATACTACCCTGGCACAAGGCCAAATGCGCTTCATCTATTCCGGTAACTTCATTTCCCCAGATCAGCGCCAGGGGCTTTTGAGGGGAGATGCGCCAGGAGGCCAAAGAACGCGAAGCGGTGGTCTGTTCTACCGCCCAAATTTCGAAGCCTCCTGCCCGCAGCTCTTTTAGTAAGGGGGTGATTTCTTCCCGTTTTTCCCAATCGACGACCTCCAGTGCCCCTAACGCGGTCTTATTCATTTCCCGGCTGGGCTCAGGGGTAAGCCCCCCCAACCAGATCTTTTCACACCGGAAGGCATCAGCCGTTCGGAATATAGAGCCTACGTTAAGCACACTGCGTACATTGTCCAGGATTAGGTGGCAGGGGTGCTTTTCCGCTTGCCGAAAAGCCGCCTCCGACAGACGGCCTAGTTCTTCCATGCCTCTTTTTCTCATAAGCTAACTTTACCTTCGCAAAATCATTAAAAATAGGACGTACCCAGCGTGGCCAAAGCTAAAGCAGATAAAACTACGCCGCTCATGCGGCAGTATGAGGAGATCAAACAAAAGCACCCCGGGGCGCTACTCCTCTTTCGAGTAGGAGATTTCTACGAAATGTTTGGTGAAGATGCCGTGGCTGCCAGTCGTATACTGGGCATCGTGCTTACCAAACGGGCCAATGGCTCTGCCAGCGAAGTAGAACTGGCCGGCTTTCCCCATCATGCCCTGGACGCGTATCTCCCCAAACTGGTCCGGGCCGGGCAGCGGGTGGCCATCTGCGACCAGCTCGAAGACCCCCGCCAGGCCAAAAAGCTGGTCAAAAGAGGCATTACCGAGTTGGTAACGCCCGGCGTTACTACCCATGATCAGGTGCTGCAAGCGGGAAAAAATAATTTCCTCTGCGCCGTTCACCTCACCACCGGCCAGCAAGGCATTTCCTTCTGTGATATTTCTACCGGGGAGCTCTTTGCCGCTCAGGGCAGTCACGAATACCTGGAAAAACTTATCCAGAGTTTTGGCCCCAGCGAAATTCTTTACAGCAAGGCCCGACGCGATACCTTCGAGGAGCTCTTTCGGGGCAATAATTACGCCTTTCCCCTGGATGAGTGGATATTTAAGGAGCAATTTGCCCGGCAAAACCTCCTAGACCATTTTAAAGTAAGCTCCCTGAAAGGATTTGGTATCGAAGACTTACCCGAAGCGGTAACAGCCTGCGGAGCCATCTTTCATTACCTAAAAGAAACCCAGCATCATCAGCTGGATCACATTACCAGTATATCCCGGATCGATCATCAGGAGTACGTGTGGATGGACCGCTTTACAATCCGGAACCTTGAACTCTTTGAGCCCAGTGCTCCCGATGGGGAGGCGCTGCTGGATGTGATCAACCGTACCCAAAGTCCCATGGGCGCCCGGCTGCTTCAGCGCTGGCTGGCTATGCCGCTCCTCGATAAGGCCGCCATTGAAAAGCGCCAAGCCATCGTACAGGCCTGGTACGAGCGACCGGAAGCCTCCGAAAATGCAGCGGAACTACTCCGGGAAATCTATGACCTGGAGCGTATCGCCACCAAGCTGAGCACGCGCAAGATTAGTCCCAAAGAGCTGCTCCAGCTCAAAAAAGGCCTGGCGCTAACCAATCAGCTGCGCGAGCTGGCCCAGGAAGAGGGAAGCGTGCTGGCACAGTGGAGCCAGGAAGTGGCCCCCTTACTAGACCTTCTGGCCCTGATCACCGATACCCTCCAGGAAGAGCCAGCCAGCCAGGTGGCCAAAGGGGAGGTGATCCGCTCGGGCATATCCCAGGAACTGGACGAGCTGCGACAGCTTTTACACAGCGGCAAAGACAAGCTTATCGAAATCCAGCAGCGGGAAGCTCAGCGCACTGGCATCACTAATTTAAAGGTGGCTTTTAACAATGTGTTTGGCTACTACCTGGAAGTACGCAATACCCATAAAAATAAAGTCCCCCCGGATTGGGTGCGCAAGCAAACCCTGGTAAGCGCCGAGCGCTATATTACCGAAGAGCTGAAAGAATACGAGCAAAAAATAATGGGGGCGGAAGAACGCATCCTGGTGCTGGAACAGCAGCTCTATGATGAGCTTATCGATAAAGCCAGTCAGTACCTGGGCCCCATCCAGGCCAATGCCCGAAAACTGGCCTTCCTCGATGTTTTATTGGGTTGGGCACTTTTGGCCCGGGGGGCCAACTATAGCGCCCCTACACTGCGCGTTGATCAAGAACTACACATCCGGGCGGGGCGGCACCCCGTGATCGAGCATAACCTGCCTCCCGGAGAGGAGTTTATCGCCAATGACGTGGAGCTGGACCGCCAGGCCCAGCAAATTATGATGATCACCGGCCCCAATATGTCCGGTAAATCGGCCCTCTTGCGGCAAACGGCCCTGATATGTCTTATGGCGCAGCTGGGCTGCTTTGTGCCGGCTACCGGAGCCCAGGTAGGGCTCATCGATAAAATATTTGTTCGGGTAGGCGCCTCCGATAATATAAGCCAGGGGGAGAGTACCTTCATGGTAGAGATGAACGAAACAGCCAGCATCCTCAACAACTTGAGCGAGCGCAGCCTCGTAATCCTGGACGAAATAGGTCGCGGCACCAGTACGTATGACGGCGTTTCCATCGCCTGGAGCATCGCAGAGTTTCTCCATCAACACCCCAGTCAGGCCAAAACCCTCTTCGCCACCCATTACCATGAGCTCAACGATATGGCCCAGCAGTTTGAGCGCATTCGCAATTTTAACGTGAGTGTAAAGGACGTCCAGGGCAAAATCATTTTCATGCGTAAACTGGTAGAAGGGGGAAGCAACCACTCCTTTGGCATCCACGTGGCCAAAATGGCCGGTATGCCTTCCCTGGTTATCAATCGCGCCGATCGCCTCCTGCAGGAGCTGGAAAAGCAGCACCAGGAAAACCCCGAGAAGCAAGCCCGCCCCGCCCAGGCAGATGGGGATATGCAGCTAAGTTTTTTCCAGCTGGATGATCCCATCCTGGAGGAGATCCGCCAGGATATCCAAAATCTCGACGTAGATACCCTTACCCCCGTAGAGGCCCTGATGAAGCTCAACGAGATCAAGAAAAAAATAGGCGCCTAAGCTTGCAGAATTAGCCCCAGGCTACTTATATTTGCAGCCCGCTAAGCGGGAATGTTCTTTGAAGTAAAGCGCTATCACGGCGTTTTATTGCAAGAAATCAGGAAATTAACATTTCCATTCATGCGAGAGTAGCTCAGCTGGTAGAGCACGACCTTGCCAAGGTCGGGGTCGCGGGTTCGAATCCCGTCTCCCGCTCCA
>CAJXMS010000030.1 GCA_913056475.1 uncultured Bacteroidota bacterium | reverse complement strand
CCAGCAGGCCACCAAAATCCCGCTTGAAATTTGCATAGCCCCCCAGCTTTACCCACCTTCGCAGGCTCATTTCTTACTGAATTTCAATCTCCCTCATGCCCCATCCCTTTACCTCCGCCCTGGAGCTTTGGAAAGAATACAGCTTCTGGCAAACCAGCCAACAAATCCTCAAGCGCAGTATCGCCCAGGTAATGCCCGGAGAACCCGCCCTGGCCGCCGCCGCCCTGGAAAACGCCCTCATGCGCCAAATGATCGGCCAATCGCCAGAACCCGAAACCCTCTTTAACGGCCTTAACGAAGAACTTATCCAGTACGGCTTTGACTGCGTAGAGGCCCCGCTGCCGGAAAACGGCGCCCGGGCCATTCTGCAGGTGGTGCGCGAAGAGTTACAACAATACACCAACCTCCCCATGGATAGGGCCTTCCCCAGCCTGGAAGTCACCCCCGAAACCTTCCGCCTGGGGCAGTACAGCCTCAAGCGCATCCCCCCCATCGAAAAAGCCTACCAAGTGCTCCTGCGCCAGCATGAGGAAGGCCAGGCCCAAACCCTGCTCTTGCGCGCCCGCCTACGCTACGCAGCCCTTTACGCCGAAACCCGTCATATAGGCCCCCCTCAAGTAGTTTACGATCATTTTTACGCCTGCGGGGTGCGCAATGAAGGCTTTGCCTCTCCTTTTAATGCCCGTCTGCTGGGCAAAGAAAACGCACGCTTCTACAGTCTTTTCCCGGAAACCGATGCGCCCTTTGGCAGTGGTGGCAGCTTCTTCCAATTAGAAACGCCCCACCACCCCGGCCACTGGTGCCTCGATCCCCCCTTTTTGCCCGAAACCATGCAGCAGGTAGATAAGATCATCGCCCAGTGGCAAAAAGACTATCCCGACCGGGCCATTCTCCTGGTGATCCCGGAAAGCCATACCCCCGCCAATACCCCCGATGAAACCGTACTTCTGGAAGCCGGTAAGCATTATTATGAAGGCCTGCACCACAGCCTCCATCCCCTGCCGGTTAATGTATGCGTACACCGCTACGGTAACCTGCCCGGCTTCTCCGCGGAGGTCATTAAAAAAGGCTATCTGCCCGAAGACGTACCTTCCTAAAGCCGCCCAGACCGCGCATCTTGCTGCCGTCTGCCACCCGCTTTTACCGCCGGGCCCTGTTTCCGCAGTTGCCGCGTAGTTTTCCTACTACCATCGTGGCTCCAGCCCGGCGGCCCCAGCAGGTAGCGAAGCGCATGGCCGGGCCAGCGCCACATATCCCGGGCTATTTGCACCCACTCGTGAATAGCTATCCAGAAGGGGTTGTAGCTATGAATATTTTCCGTAAGCCCGTAAGTAGGGCGCTCTTCCTCTGCCTGAAAGCTACCAAAAAGCCGGTCCCAAATGATGAGAATACCCCCGTGGTTGCGGTCCAGATACTTGTTATCAGCCCCGTGGTGCACCCGGTGATGAGAAGGCGTGTTAAAGATCCATTCCACCCAGCGGGGCAACTTACCGATGGTCTCCGTATGGATCCAAAACTGGTACAGCAAGCTTATGCTCTGCATAAAAAGCACCATCACCGGCGGAAAACCTAGCAGCGGCAGCCAGAGATAAAATACAAAGCTTCCCGTAAGCGTGCCCGTCCAGGTTTGCCGCAGCGCGGTAGAAAGATTGTAACGCTGGGAGCTATGATGGATCACGTGGCTGGCCCATAGAAAACGAATATTGTGGGAACAGCGATGGAACCAGTAATAACTCAAATCTTGTCCCAAAAAGAGCAACCCCCAGGCCCACCACTGGTAGCCTATCTCAAAGAAGTGCCATTGATACACCCCCACATAAGCGGCCAGGACCAAGCCCTTTCCCAAGAGGCCTATGAGCACATTGCCCAGGCCCATGGCTACGCTGCTTAGGGCATCGCGGGCCTCGTAAAAATCGGCGCCCCGCCGGGCCGTAATGAGTACTTCCAAGCCTATGGCCGCTACGAAAAAGGGAATGGCCCAGTGAATGAGATTCGGTAGCATCTTTCAAAGATAGGCAGAATAGGCTTTTAAGGAGGCGGGTACATTCTTTAATACCCTTCCCTACCCGCTGCCAGGAACACATTTGGCCGGCCGGCCAAATGTGAAGCCCCCCGCGGGAAAGTTTTACCCCAAAAGAAACCGGAGCCCCGCGGAAAAATTACTTTTGTGTTTCCGTAAAAACCGTCCGCTTGATCGAATTTTTAAAGACTTTGCTGGGAGATGCGCTCTCCATTTTTACCATCATGAACCCGCTGGCTGTAGGGGTGATCATGCTCTCGCTCCTGGAAGAAGACGCCACGCGCGAAGAAGTGCGCACCGTGGCCCGTCGCTCCGCCAAAGCCGTACTCCTGGCCAGCCTTATTATTTTTGGGATAGGAACCTATATCTTTCAGTTTTTTGGGATCAGCCCCTTCGGGCTAAAAGTATTTGGGGGCATCATTCTTTTGATGATGGCCTTTAACATGGTTCAGGGCCACGGCAAGCGCGTCAATCACAGCTCCAAAGAAGCCGAGGCCGCCCAAGACCGGGACGATATAAGCATCGTGCCCCTGGCCATTCCGGTGAGCGTTGGGGCCGGCCTGGCCACCACCCTTATCACCATGAGTGCCGAGGCCTCCGGCTGGCGGGATTATCTCTCCGGCACCCTGGCCATCATTACTTGCGGCCTGGCTTATGGGCTTATCTTACAGCGCATGCCCTTTATCAAAAAGAAGCTGGGGGTAAATGGTCTCCGCATTTTTAACCGCCTAATGGGCCTTATCGTGGGCTCCCTGGCCGCCCAGATGGTGGTAAACGGGCTGCTGGCCCTGCATCAGAATTTTACCGCTTCATGAGTGAAATAGACCTCCTGCCCCTGCTAAGCGCCCTCTTGCTGGGCCTGATCCTGGGCGCTGGCCTGATGCGCTGGCGTGGCCAAAACCTGCGCCGCCAGTGGCACCGTGACCAAACCCTCCTGGAGCAGCAGCGCCAGGCCACCGCCCAGGCGCAAGAAGCCCTGGAAGCACAGCGACAAGAGACGCGCCAAACCGACCGCGAGCTGAGCCGCCTACAAACCGAAAAACAGCACCTGGAAAAGCAAGTCCAAGAAGACCAGGACAAACGAAATAAGGAACAGGAGCAGCTGCTCCAACAATTCCAGAACCTCTCCAACCGGCTGCTGGAACAACAGGGCGAAAAACTGGACCAACGCCACAGCAAAAACCTCGAAAACCTCCTCAATCCCCTCCACGAACGCCTGAGGGAGTTCAAGAAAAAGGTAGAAGAAAGCGAGCTGGCCGGCGCCAAACGCAATGCCGCCCTTAAAGAACAGCTTGAAAACCTGCGCCAACTCAACCAACAGGTAACCGAAGATGCCCGCAGCCTAAGCCAGGCCCTGCGCGGCGATCAAAAACAGCAAGGCCAGTGGGGGGAAATGCAACTGTAAAACCGCCTGTAAGCAGCCGGCCTGGAAAAAAACCTCCATTACGAAAAAGAAGCGGCGCATACCACCCCTTCCGGCCAGCAGCTACGGCCCGATTACATCATCCACCTGCCCGGAGAGCAGCACCTCATCCTCGATAGCAAGGTGTCCCTCAGCGCCTACCTGCAGTACAGCGAAGCCTCCGATACCGAAAGCCAAAAGCGCTACCTAAAAGCCCATTTGCGCAGCCTTCAACAACATATTAATGAGCTCAGCCGGCGCGACTACCCCCAACTCTACCCCGTGGGCAGTCCCGATTACGTGCTCCTCTTTGTGGCCAATGAAGCAGCCCTCACCCTGGGGCTGCGGGAAGACCCGGAGCTCTACGAAAAAGCCCTTCGCAAGCAGGTAGTACTGGTAAGCGCCGGCACCCTGCTGGCCACCCTCCGCACGGTGAGCTACCTGTGGAAACAAGAAGCGCAAAACCAAAATGCCCGCGCCATCGCCGATCGCGCCAGCAAGCTCTACGATAAATTCGTGAATTTTACCGGTGACCTACTTCAGGTGGGCAACCGCCTGGAGCAGGCCCAAAACAGCTATGCAGAAGCCGTTAAAAAACTCCATGAAGGCCCCGGTAACCTGGTGCGGCAAACGGAACAGCTCCGCGAGCTGGGCGTAAACCCTACCAAAAACCAGGACCCGGACCTGCTCCGCAAGGCTCAAGACGATGCCACCCGGGAAGGGCATGCCGGTTTATCAGCCCCCTCCAATGAAGGAGCCGCAGACCAGTAGGTCCCGCTCCTAATCAGTGCCTGTTCCACAGAGCCGGATGTCTGGCCTAAAAACATGGCAGCGAGGCTTGCGCAGCTTTAAAAAGCCGCGTTTCCAGGGTTAATGAGGAGTATTATGGCAAGCGCACCGCAGCGGAACGACTTTATAGAAAGGCCCTAGTCAGCAACCTGGCAGCGGGGGCAGATGCCTCGCAGCAAAACCTCCGTTTGCTGGCCCTGGTAGCCCCCCGGCAGGCTGATCTCCGGAATGGATTGCTGGGCCAGGCAGTGGGTGTGCCCACATACCTGACACTTAAAGTGGAGGTGCTGGTCTTCGTGCGTTTGCGGGCTACAGTGCTGGCAAAGGGCAAATTTTACAGAAACCTCATCATCGGGCACCCGGTGCACCAGGCCGTGGCTTTCAAAACGGTGCAAAATGCGGTATAAAGTCCCGCGATCCACGTCGGGGGCCAGTGAGGCACTCAGCTCCCCATGGGACAAAGCCCGCTGGGCAGAGGTAAACAAGCGCAGCACGGCCCGGCTGTTTTGCGTAGAACGCAGCCGGTGTTCTTTCAGGAGCGCACTGTGATCGGGGATGGGCATAGTTTATACAGCCTTTTGATTTTACAAAAATAGCCACCAACCGGGAGCCGGGCTATAGGTCCAAAAAAAGCCCGGCCTCCTTAGCAAGCAGACCGGGCCGGGGTTCTCTACGAACTACAGAACTTACATGATGTGGATTTTGGCTTTAAAGAGGCCATAATTGCCTTCTCCATCTTTAGCCACCATTTCTACGTGGTAGTGGCCTGTTTCAGCATCCGTAGGAATGGTCACGCTAAAGTTGCTGAGGTCAAAGCTGGTGTCACTATCCCCGGGCAGGTCAAAGTCCTTTTCAATCAGGGGCCCATCGTCATGGCTGTGGCCGTGATCGTGCCCATCATCATCCCCGTGGTCATGATCATCGTGATGCGCGGGCTTAATCATGATGCGTATCTCCGCCAGGTCCTGCTGGTCCTCAACCGTCCCTTGCATCCCGAAGGTGCTTCCCTTGGGCGCATGTACTTCCTGGCTAAAGTTGGGGCTGGTCACGTTAAAGGTGGGTTGCTGTCCGTTTTCCACCACGAAATTGATTTCCTTGAAAGGCGCTTCGTTTCCCGCTTCATCCAGGGTCTGAACCAGGGCGTGGTAACGTCCGGCCGTAGCCTGCCCCGGCACCATAAAAGATTCCTTCAGATTAGCTTCTTTTCCGCTCACGGGGATATTACGCACGGTAGACCATTTATTCAGGGCACGCTTGCCGTGCTCATGACCGTCAAAAATATCGTGGATATCCACCTTAATTTCCTGCAGGCCCTGATCGTCCGTGGCGGTTACCTCTAGTTCCATATCATTCCCCGCCTGAAGCCTGACATCATGATCTTTACCATTAATGGCCAGGCTATCAATGCTGGGGGCATTAAGATCCTGGTCCTTGTCATCTTCCTCGCAAGCAGCGAAGAGCAAGGGTAGGGCTAATAGCCAAATGTACTTACGCATAACTGTTCTCTTTTTAAGTTTAATGGGGCAAATATAAAGTTAATTACATCACTGATGCATTAAAATTTTAAAATTGGTAGCTCAGCTGGAAAATCAGGTTGCGCCCCTGTTCGGGAAGATTGAGGATCCGGTAGCGCGAGAGGTGCTTTAGATAGGCCGTATTGCTCAGATTTTGCCCCTGGAAGGATAAGGTCCAGGTAGCCTTGGGCCGCTGCCAAACGATCCGGGCACCGGCCTGCAGGAGCTGATAGCCGGGGGTGGGCTTTTCATTGCGGGCGGTCCGCTCCTGCGCCGCGGTATGGCGATAGGCGATCGAAAGGGCCCAGCGCCAGTGCTCCTTCCATTCCTTAGACCAGCGCAACTCCAGCCTTTGCGAAAAAGGTGGTGTAAAAGGCAGCCCCAGCCCCGTTCGATGGTTGCGCGTCCAAACGTACTCGCCAGTGTAGGCCACATGCAGCGGCTCCACCGGGTGCCAGTCCAAAAACACCTCTCCACCCAGCCGGGTGGCCCCTGCCTGCCGGTACTCGTATACCTGGCCCGCGTCAGGCAGAACACTAAAACTGCCGCTGGGCTGCAAAAAAATAAAGTTATCATACCGGCTTGCGTAGGGGCTCAGCCGCGCCAGGAGCTTAGGACGCCGGTACTGTAAAGTAAGCTCCGCTTGCCATCCTTGTTCAGAATCCAGCCCGGCCTGCCCCATCTCGTGGCGGAAGGTGCCGTGGTGCACCCCGTTGCTGGAGAGTTCGGCGGTCACGGGCATCCGGAAGGGACGGGCCAGGTGAAGCTTAAACAGCCAGAGGGGACTGGGCTCATAGCTTAGCCCGGCGGCCAGGGAGTAGCTCATAAACTGACGGTCCAGGCGAGGAGAACGGACCACCAGGGAATCAATATCTTTCCACCACCGCGTAGTGCTTTGGGGGCTAGCCAAACTACCGTGCTGCCCCCGCAGGCCGGCATTCCAGCGCCAGTCCTCCCCCCAATCACCCTTGCTGGTGAAGTACAGCCCGCTTTCACTGCGGCCGTAGGAAGGGATCAGATATTCAAAACCCTGGGCCGCGTTGCGCTGATACTGCCACTGCCCGCCCAGCGTAAATTCCGCGCGCCTGGTATGCCAGCTGTAGCGGGCATTCAGCGAAGCCGTTTGTAGGCGCAAGCCCAGGGCCAGCGTCTGGCTGCTGTCCAGCTCCTGGAAGCCGTGATTATGGGGCAGGCTTCTTTCTTGCCGGTGATTATGCTGGTAGCCCGCATCTATTTCCAGCCAGTGATCCCCCAGCTTAATGTGCTGGCGAGTAAGTATTTTATGGTGTGCTATTTCCTGCCGGGGCAGGCCCACATCGCTACGATCACCGATCACCCCTACGTCGTAGGCCCTTGGAATGCCGGTAGCCCCCGGATATAGCCCCGCCGCTTGCCCGTAGTAACTGTAAGTATAGCGGGCGTGATAACCGGGCGCCAGGTAACCATACTGCAAGCGGGCGCTTCCCTGGCGCCCGGCGGTATTTTTAAGGGTATTATCCGTTATAGGGAGGCGGTAAGTATTATACAGAAAAGTACGCGCCGGAACGCGAAAATCATGGTATTGCTGCCCGGAAAGCTTGGCTATAAAGAAGTGTCGCTTGCCGCCCCAGGCCAGCCGTGCGGCCACCCCGCGGTGTTGGTTATTGCTTTTATAGATAGTCCGTAGCTGGCCCTGCCAGCCGGAATCGGGCACCGGATCGGGCTGCACCTTAACCACCCCGCCGATGGCCCCTGAACCGTAGCGCAAGGCCGAGGCCCCTTTAATCACCTGCATGCGGCGTACCTGCAGCGGGTCCAGGGCCAGCCCATGGTCTTGCCCCCACTGCTGTCCTTCTTGTTGCATCCCCTGGTCTAAAACCGCCACGCGGCTCCCCAGCAGCCCACGGATCACCGGCTTGGCGATGCCCACGCCGGTATTGAGCGATTGTAGGCCCGCCTGTTTTTCCAGCGCCTGCGCCAGGCTAGTGGCACTGCCCTGCGCGGCGTCATCGAGGTTTATTTGCAGCACTTCCTGGGTATTTTCCGGCCTATTAGAGGAGCCCCAGCGTTCTTTCACCACCGCTTCTTCCAGCTCCATATGGCGGGGCCGTAGGCTTATGTTTACTTTTTTATCGCGGGGAAATTCCAGTTCCAGCTCGGTGGCCAGGTAGCCCGGTTTGCTGAAATGAAGGTGGTGATGCCCCGGCGCCAGCGGCAGGCTAAAGCGCCCCTGGCCATCCGTGCGCACCCAGCGCGTCCCGTGCGCCAGGGTCACTTTCACCCCCGCGAGTGGCTTTCCCTGAATGGCATCGCTTACCCTCCCTTGAAGGCGGGCGTGGTTTTGGCCTGCGGCCAAATGAGTCCCGGCCAGCATCATAAGCAACCCCCAAATAGCCCCTAGTTCCTTCGGTAACATTCGCCTGCCCTGCCTTTTCATAGCGGGGCAAATTTACATTTTCCTTTAACGCAATTTTGTTGCATTAATAAAAAAGGAGAATGCTTCCGGCGAGGACCAGAGCTTATAGGGCCCCCAAAACAGGCGGCCTCCTCGGATCACATTTGGCCGCCAGGCCCAAAAAATGCGGTGCTTATGAGCAGGGCTCCTTAAAAGAGCTTGAGAATATCGTTCCCGTTGGCCAGTACGATCAGGGCGAGGAGGAGGATGAAGCCTACCATCTGGGCATATTCGAGCACCTTCTGGGGGGGCTTACGGCCGCTGATCATTTCCCAGAGCACGAATACCACGTGGCCGCCGTCCAGCGCCGGAATGGGAAGAATATTGAGGAAGGCCAACATGATGCTCAAAAAGGCGGTGAAGTTCCAAAAGCGCTGCCAGTTCCAGCTGGTGTCAAACTGGCTGCCGATGGTAAGGAAGCCGCCCACTTCTTTGTAGGCTTCCGTTTCCGCATTAAAAATGAGGCCAAACTGCCGGATGTAGTCTTGTAATACGGTTTGGGCCTTGGCCAAGCCGGCGGGGAAGGAAGCGAAAAAGCCGTATTTACGGGTTTTTACTTCGTAGAGGCTGCGGGGATTAACGCCTCCGGCATACACGCCCAGCTTGCCGGAGTCGCTTACGGCGGTGGTGAGTTCCTGGTATTGTCCTGCGCGGTAAAGGCCCAGGGTAACGCTGTCTCCTGCAAATGCGGGAATGCGTTCGGTAAACTGGTCAAAATACCGCAGCTTGGTCCCATTGAGGGCCACGATGCTGTCGCCCTTCTGGAGGCCCGCTTGCTGGGCCAGGCTGCTATCGGTAAAAGCGCCCACCACATAAGGCATGCGAAGACTAAGCATGCCGCGCTGGGCTTGAATAAGGCCCTTTTTGTCGCTACTGCTTACGGGCAGCTCCCTTCGCTGGCCCGCCCGGAGGATGGTGATGCTTTCTTCGCTCAGTAAGAGTTCCTTGGGGATATCCGCGTAACGCTCTATCGGCTCGCCATCTACGGCCAGGACCAGGTCCCCGTTTTGGAGGCCCATGTCCTGGGCGGCCTCGCTGTACATGAGGCCATTGTCAATTTTTTCTACGGGTAGGTAGGTTTCCCCGTAATACATCATCATGCCACTGTAGATGAAGATGGCCAGGATCACATTCACGGTAACGCCCCCCACCATGATAATGAGACGCTGCCAGGCGGGCTTGCTGCGAAATTCCCAGGGCTGGGGTTCACTGGCCATCTGCTCTTTGTCCATGCTCTCGTCTATCATGCCCGCTATTTTCACATAGCCGCCCAGGGGGAGCCAGCCTATGCCGTACTCCGTCTCGCCTACTTTCTTTTTGACCAGCGAAAACCAGGGGTCAAAAAAGAGATAAAATTTCTCAACCTTGGTTTTAAAGAGCTTGGCGGGCAAGAAGTGACCGCCTTCGTGTAAGACGATGAGCAGCGAAAGACTGAGAACGAATTGCGCAGCCTGGATGAGTATGTCCATAAAGGGGATTTGAAGCGTTCGCGGGGAGCCCGTTATTTAGCCGGGCAAATTTAGCGATTGCCTTTGGTTTTTAGGGGTAATGCCGCTGAAGCCAGGCGGCGGCTTTTAAGCGGATGTCCCGGTGCGCGCTTTCCCGGGCCAGCTGTTCAAAGGTGCCTTTAAGCCTGGCCCGCCCACTGCTGTCCATTCGGTGGGCTTGTTCGAGGGCCAAGCGCTGCTGGCGCGGCTCCTCACTGTCCAGGGCTATCCCGATCACCGTGGGCAGCAGGTTTCCGCCGGCCGCTTGCAGCAAATGACTGAGTGCCTGCGCACGGCGGCCCGGATCGGGGGCTCGGCTAAGCTCGTAGAGGTACCAGTTAAGGGGCCGCCTTTCCTGCCAGGTAATAGGAGCCCAGGGGGAGGCGCTGGTGTAAGCATTACGCGGACTTTCGGACCAGGCTACCGAAACCGTATCAGCCCTTCCCCAGGTGGCCAGATAAGCTTGAGTAAGGCTGGTATCCTGCCCTTGTAAATGTATTTCCAGAGGCAGTTTGCGGGGGTTTTGCGCGCTATCGCTTTGGAGGTAAATGTAAAAGCGCTCTTCCTGGGCCTGGTAGCGGTAGGCTAATTGGAAGGATAAAGGCTGCTGCCGGCGGCGCGCGGCCTTTCCTACGGCCAACACCGCCTGCTGGCGGGCGGACAGGTCCGGCCGGGCCGTATCGGCCCAGCTTAAGCCTTCCTGGGCCAGGTAAACCTTCAGGTACTGCTCCCACCAAAAAGGACGCGCTAAGGCCTGGCGGGCAAAGCGCTCCTGCAGGAGGCTATCCCGCCAGGCGGCTCCGTTTTCTTGTACCGCATAATGAAAAAGCGCCTCCGCCGCCCGGGTGGTGTCCTGCCGGAACCAGTCCAGCGCGATTTTGCGTTGTTCATTGACCTGGGCAGGGGCCATAGGCCACTCCGCACGCCGCAGATAAAAAGCCGCATCCGGCGGAACCGCCGCCTCCAGAATAGATAAACCCACCTCCGTGGTGAGCAGGCGGCGTTCCCGGCGGCCTAAAAAGGCCAATAAGGCCTGGTGACGGGCCCGGAAAGAAGCTACCTGGCGGGCCTTTTGCCTTTCGGCCTGACGGGCGATCAGCTTTTCCCGGTCCTGCACGTCTGGAGCGGTCCAGGCGCCTGCCGCCAGAAAAAAATTGGCCGCCCGGATAGGGGCCTTGCTTGCCCAGAAGTGATGGCGCTGCCCGGGCTCATCCACGTGAAACTGGGGTTCGGCGCCGGCTATTTTGAGCGGCCACCCGCGGGGCAGGCTGAGGTTAAAACGCATAGCCAGGGGGCCGCCCTTTACCGGCAGCGGGTAAAACAAACCCGGTAGCCCCAGGCCCTTTTCCGTACCGCCATTGAGCCAGTTTATGACCCAGGAAACCGAGTCACAGTATACCTGTACGCGCCGCCGCGCTACCTCCCAAAGGGAATAATGGTAGCTTATCTGTAAACCACTGCGCGGGCGAGCGGCCGTAGCCGGCCAAATGTGCAAGAGACTATCCCGGTGCAGGAAAGGCAAGGTATCTTTAAGTCGACCTTCGAGCAGCCTGACCTGCTGCACTTGCCCTTCCCTTAAGATAAAAGAAATAGTGTCACCCGCCTCCCAATCCAGATGGCGGTAGGTAGCCTCCAGCACCAGGGAGCGGCCGGAAGAAGGCTGATGCAGGTTGAGGGAAAGCGCGGGCTGGGGCGCCTGAGCCAGGCCACTAAGACTCATCAAAAGGAAGGGCAGTAAAAGCCTGGAAGCGTACATGGGAAGGGATCAATTGGGCCGGGTCTGTAATTTCCGTTAGCTGTGTTGGGCTTGCTCTAAAAACAGGCCTTTGTTATGGTAAATGGCTTGGTTTTCAAAGCTGTGCAAGCCTTACCCTCGAACTTTTTAGAACAGACACGAAAGTGTATGGACAAAAACTAATTTAGCAACGCAAAATTACCGTTATGGCCTCAAACGCAAAGTACGCAATCCAGGTAGGAGAAAAGCACTATGAAGTCTCGCCCAACGACAGACAGGGACTTGAAGGAGAGGTGAATGGGCATCCATATGTCCTGGATCTTTTGGGCAATGCCGAGGAAGGCTTTCACCTTATTTATAAAAACCGCAGCCTATCTGCTCAAGTAGTAGACGCTGATCCGGCCACCAAATCCTTTCGCTTGCTCATCAATGGTACCGAATACCAGGTACAGGCGGCGGACCGCTTTGACCGGCTCCTCAAAAAGCTGGGCTTAGAAGACCTGGCCCAAGCGGGCGCATCCGACCTTAAAGCGCCCATGCCCGGATTAGTACTGGAAACCAAAGTGGCCCCCGGAGAGGAGGTAGCTGCCGGACAAGCCCTGGTGGTGCTGGAAGCTATGAAAATGGAGAACGTCCTCAAAGCAGAAGCAGATGGGCTGGTCAAAACCGTCCCCATCGAGAAAGGCCAGGCGGTAGATAAAAACCAGGTACTCATCGAGTTCGAAAGTTAATCCCTCCCGGTGGTGGCCTGATAGCGTCCTCTCCCGGATACGAGGCAGGCATTTTGTGACCCTCCTCAAGCGCTTCCCAGGATGATGCGGTCGTATGGTCTTTTTCAGGCATAAGGCCAGGCGTCCCTTCCTATTCCTAAAGGGCGGTTTCCGTCCAAAGCGAAATACCCCAATTTAGTTTTATTGGTGCTCCTTTACAGCAGCTTAAAAATTTCGGCCAGGCCCCCTTCTGTACGGGAGGGCCCTTCCCCTTTTCAAAGCATCCTTCACGATAGAGGTATTCCTAAACCTCCAGTTTGAAAGAGACGGTGGTGGGGCTTACGCTGGCGCGCTTAAGGCTCTTTGCACCAGAAACTTGACAAAAAGTTAAAGCTTGCTTAACCAGGCTATGATGGCTGCGAGGCAATTTTGAAGGGTAATTGAAAACAAACTGATATGCGATCAAGATTATTGCTAAGCCTTTTCCTGCTCTCCACCACTTGTGCTCTTGCACAAAATTTAGTGCAATTAAGCCTGGAAGGGCGTTACCATAGTGGGGTTTTTGACGAAGGCGCCCTCGAAATTGCCGCCTACGACAGCGCCTCTCAGCGCGTTTTTGCCGTGAACGGCCACGCCAAAACGGTAGACGTTTTTGACCTCGCCGACCCCGCCAATCCGCTTAAGGTAGACTCTCTGGACCTGAGCAACTTTGGCGACCAGGCCAACTCGGTTGATTTTAAAGCCGGTGTGCTGGCCATTGCCGTGGAGGCCGATGAAGTAGATCAAAAGGGCCGGGTGGTATTTACCGATGCCCAGCTGAACCTATTGGCCGATGTGGAAGTAGGAGTGCTACCGGATATGGTCACCTTTACGCCGGACGGTACCAAAGTGCTCACCGCCAATGAAGGCGAACCAGATGACGACTACACCGTGGACCCTCAGGGGACGATTTCCATTATCGACATAAGCGGAGGCCTTTCCGGACTTAACGCCGGTAAGGTCACCACGCTAGATTTCACGGCTTTTGATCACAATTATCCGGCCGGGGTGCGCAATTTTGGCCCCCTACCCC
>CAJXMS010000029.1 GCA_913056475.1 uncultured Bacteroidota bacterium | reverse complement strand
CTCGCTTCCCCGTAGGCCACCCGGTAGCTGGGCTCTTGCTTGGGGGAGGCCTGCCGGCCAAAGGAGTTATTGCCGCCCGCTGGTTGGGTAGTAACGTCCCTAAAGATCACTTTTGCATCGGTACGGCGGCTTTCCACTGTAAAGCAGTCGGGAGCTATACTACCCGTCTCTTTGACCCCACTACCCCCTACTTTCTCCCGGTCCCATCGCCGTTCCACCGTGACAGACTGCTGGGCCCACAAGCCCTGCAGCGATCCAAGGAGCACTAGAATTATTAAGTAGGACAGAGATAAGGGAAGCGTTTTTGCTTTGCGCATAGGGGGCATACATTTATAAGGCCGTAGCTCAGGGAGACGCCTTCATAACGAAGCGCGCATCCGCTTTATTATAGCGCGGTGCGGGTTAAGCGCCGCCAGCGGTGGTCTGGCAAGCCATCAAAAAGATTTTGCCATCCCGGACGCAATAATACAAGATATAAATCATTAGATTTGTCAGCTACTTGGCCTCATTAAGTCAGCGGTTCTCTCGGGAATCGTTGCCCTTCTTGACGGTTTTCAAATAATCTTTGTATCATTGTAGTTCGAAATTCCTGAATGAGGATGAACACCAAAATACTAACCCTATCGGCGGCTGTTTTCCTGGCCCTTACTTCTACTTTGCGCGGTCAGGATGCCAATTTTAGCCAATTTTACGCCAACCCGCTTTATCTAAACCCGGCATTTGCCGGCGCTTTTCAGTGTCCTCGGGTAAATTTGAATCACCGTAACCAGTATCCCAATTACAGTGTTTTCCAAACCTACTCGGGCAGTTATGACCAGTACGTGGAGGCGCTGCGGGGCGGGGTAGGTTTAATGGTACTACAAGACGAGGCAGCCAACGGCATTTTAAGTAATACCCAGGTGGATCTCATGTACTCTTACCACCTTAAGGTAAGCCGTGATTTCTCCGTACTCGCCGGTTTGCAGGCTTCTTACCGGCAAACCTCTCTTAACTGGAATCAGCTCACCTTCCCCGACGAGATAGACCCCTTCCGTGGGGCTGTATTGGAAACCCAGGAATCCCGTCCAGAAAATACCAACGTAAGTAATTTCGACGTAAGCGCTGGCATCATCGGTTACAGCCGTCGTTTTTACATCGGTATTGCCGCCCACCACCTTACCCAGCCGGACGTTAGCTTTTACGTAGCGGACCGGCTACCCGTGAAATTTACCGGGCACGCCGGCTTTACCATCCCCTTAGGCCGCAAACGACTGGCCACCGATATCCAGAATTTCATCATCCCCAACGTAGTTTATCAAAGGCAGGGGCCCTTTGACCAAACGACCCTAAGCCTGGCCTTTTCCCGCGGCGCTATCAGTGGCGGTTTAGGCTTCCGGACTACCAGCACCAATGCCGATGCGGTAGTCCTTATGGCCGGCTATGGCCCCGAAGATGGGAAGTGGCGCATCGGTTACAGTTATGATGTTTCCGTTTCTTCCGTGGCTAGTAACCTCGGCGGAGCCCACGAAGTATCGCTCTCTTATCAGTTCCCTTGCTTCAACAAGAAAAAACAACTGCAGGCAATAAACTGCCCCAAGTTTTAGTTAAACCCTCATCACTCTCGTATCGCATTACTTTGAAAATCATGGATAAAATGAAGTGCACGCGCCAAGTTCTTCCCTTCTTGATAGGTTCGCTCTTTCTGGCCTCTTGCGGCAATCAGAGCAATACTACTGGCTGGGAATACAACGACTCTGATAATGGTGGCTTTTTCGTAAACACCGATTACGAAGGCCAAAAAACTGGGCCCGGCCTTGTTTTCGTAGAAGGAGGTACCTTCACGATGGGCGAAACCAGCGAAGACTTCTACAAAGAATGGGATAATGTGCCCCGGCAGGTATCCGTCCAATCCTTTTATATTGATGAAAATGAGGTGACCAACACGGACTATCGCGAGTATCTTTTCTGGCTGCGCCGCGTTTACGACATCGCTTACTACCCCGAAATCTTAAATTCTGCCCTCCCCGATACCCTGGTGTGGCGGGATGAACTCTCCTACAACGAACAAATGGTACGCAACTACTTCCGGCACCCCGCCTACAACTTCTATCCGGTGGTGGGGGTAAGCTGGATTCAGGCCATGAAATACTGCTCCTGGCGTACCGACCGGGTCAACGAGAAAATCCTAATCGAAGAAGGAATCCTGAATGAATTCCCGGATCAGCAAGGGGTGGACCACTTTGACAGTGAAAAATATCTTTATAAACCAGGCGAATACACTCAGCAAAATAAGAAGGGCCTTAAATCATACCGCCCCAATAGCCCATACGGCGATGAAGGGCGTCCCGCCAAAATAGAAGATGGCATCCTCCTCCCTCGCTATCGCCTGCCCACGGAAGCAGAGTGGGAATACGCGGCCTACGCCAACGGAGGTCAGCGTATTTACAACCGTATCACCAGCGAAAATGAATTTACCTGGAACGGCAGTGGAATGCGCAATCCCGATGAAGATCATCGAGGAGAAATCCTGGCCAACTTTAAACGGGGCCGCGGAGACTTCATGGGAACCGGTGGCTGGCTTAACGACCGCGCCGCTTACACCATCCAAGTTAAGTATTATCCCCCCAACGATTTTGGCCTTTACGATATGGCTGGTAATGTGGCCGAATGGGTCATGGATGTGTACCGGCCTCGTACCCCTCAGGATGCACGCGGCCTCAATCCCTTCCGGGGCAACCAGTTTAAGACCTTCGACCGGAATTACCAGGACATTGGGGCCCTGGAAGTACTGCAAGAACCCCAGTTTGATGAGGATAGCAACATCGTACGCCTCCCCGGTGAGCTGCCCGTACGGGAAGTTACCGAAGAGGAAAATCTCGACCGTCGTAACTACAAGAAATCTGACTACCGCGATTACATCGACGGGGATAAGCAATCTTCTCAATATTATAAGGAAAAGGTACCCGATGAAGAGGAGCCCATGTACGACTACGCACAAACCACGCTCATCGGCAACACCGCTCGCGTTTACAAAGGCGGCAGCTGGAAAGATAACGCTTACTGGCTAAGCCCCGGGGTGCGCCGTCACCTCGCCGAAGACCAGGCCACCGATTACATCGGTTTCCGCTGCGCCATGAGCCGCGTAGGCTTCCAGGATAAAGATGAAGATAAGGACAAAAGACCCCAGGAACCGACGCGCGACCGTTTTCAGCGTTATAAATACAACTAAGGGTACTGGATATAAAGATTCCCTCTTACCTTGGTCCCAGTTAATTTTAACTGGGACTTTTTTATGTCTACCCTCCCCTCGCTTTACGAGCTTTTCCTGCGGGCCCAGGGAATTTCCACGGATACCCGCCAGCTAAAACCAGGCGCCCTTTTCATAGCGCTAGAAGGAGAAAATTTTGATGGCAACCAGTTTTTGGAGCAAGCCCTGGATAAAGGAGCCCTCGCCGCTATAGGCTCCGAAAAGGGCCCGGACCTCGAGGCCTACCACCAGGTGCCTAACCCCCTGGAAACGCTCCAGGAGTTGGCGCGCCTCCACCGGCGCCAGCTCAACATCCCCGTGATAGGGCTCACCGGGAGTAATGGGAAAACGACTTCCAAGGAATTGCTGGTAAGTACCCTCCAGCAAAAGTTTCAGGTGGGCGCCACGCAAGGTAATCTCAACAACCATATTGGCGTGCCCCTAACCCTACTCAACCTCCCCAAACAGGCAGAAGTAGCCGTCATAGAAATGGGCGCCAATCACCAAAAAGAAATAGCCTTCCTTTCCCGCATCGCCCGGCCGGACCATGGCTTCATCACGAACTACGGCAAAGCCCATCTGGAAGGTTTTGGCGGCGTAGAAGGAATCGTAAAAGGTAAAAGTGAACTTTACGATTTCCTGGCCGAAAGCCATGGCACCGCCTGGGTAAACCGCGAAGATCAACGCCAGATGGAAAAGAGTCAGATCGTTTCCCAGCGTTACTTCTACGGCGACCACCCCCAGGCCCATTACCCCCTGAAGCGCTTAGGCACCAATGAACGCGGGCAATTAAAGGTGATCTTTGAAGGCCTGGAGATTCAAGCGAGCCTTACGGGAAGCTATAATTTCAGCAACCTCGCCGTGGCAGCGGCCCTCTCCCGCCACCTGGGCCTCAGCCCCCAACAGATAAAGCAAGGGCTAGAGGAGTACCGGCCCCAAAACAACCGCTCCCAACTCGAAGAAGTGGGTAGCAACCTGCTCTACCGCGATTATTACAATGCCAATCCCGATAGTATGGAAGGTGCGCTGGAGAGCCTGGCGCTCCTGGCGCACCCGCAAAAATGGGTGGTGCTGGGCGATATGTTTGAACTCGGTGCCGAAACCCACCAAGAACATCAGGCCATCGCCGAGCAGCTGAAAAAGTATTCCCTCGAACAAATCATCCTGGTAGGCGAAGCTTTTGCCCAAACCACGCCCCCGCCCGGTACCCGGCAATTTGCCACCACGGAAGAAGCCGTCCATTTTATGGAGAAGGCCCAGCCTCAAAACAAGCTCATCCTCATCAAAGGAAGCCGCGGCATGCACCTGGAAGACGTGGCCGCTGTACTGGGGGTAACTGATTCCTAAGCGCCCGACTCACATTTGGCCGGTAGGCCTAAAAATAAAAAGCCCCGCCCCAGAGAGGGCGAGGCTAAGCTTTTGTGAAAGGAAGGGGGATTATTCACTGAGCAGGGCACGGGAAATCACAATCTTCTGGATCTCAGATGTGCCCTCGTAAATCTGGGTGATCTTGGCGTCGCGCATAAGGCGTTCTACGTGATACTCTTTCACGTAACCATAGCCGCCGTGCACTTGCACCGCTTCTACGGTAGCCCGCATGGCCACATCTGAGGCATACAGCTTGGCCTGGGCACTGGCTTTATCAAAATTTCGGCCCTGATCTTTCAGCCAGGCGGCTTTGAGGCAAAGCAGCCGCGCCGCTTCTATTTCGGTGGCCATATCGGCCAGCTTAAAACCTACCGCCTGGTGGTTGCCGATGGGTTTACCAAAAGTCGTGCGGTCCTGCGCGTACTGCAGGGCCAGCTCGTAAGCCCCGCTGGCGATGCCCAGCGCCTGAGCCGCTATGCCGATGCGGCCGCCGCTCAGTACTTTCATGGCAAATTTAAACCCGAAGCCATCTTCCCCGAGGCGGTTTTCCTTGGGCACTTTTACGTCCTCAAACATGAGGGAATGCGTATCCGACCCCCGGATGCCGAGCTTATCTTCTTTCTTGCCCACGGAAAAACCTTCCATGTCTTTTTCCACGATGAGGCAGTTGATGCCCCGGTGGGCTTTTTCCCGGTCGGTCTGGGCCATCACCAGATACACGGAGGCGGAACCGCCATTGGTGATCCAGTTCTTATTCCCGTTCAGCAGGTAGTGGTCTCCTTTGTCCAGGGCCGTGGTTTTTTGGGAAGTAGCATCAGAGCCCGCTTCCGGCTCCGAGAGACAAAAAGCGCCGATGATCTCCCCGGCCGCCAGCGGTTTGAGATATTTTTCCTTTTGCTCTTCCGTGCCAAACTTTTCCAGCCCCCAGCATACCAAGCTGTTATTCACGCTCATGATTACCGAAGCGGAGGCATCCACCTTAGAAAGTTCTTCCATGGCCAGGACGTAGGATATGGTGTCGAGACCGGCTCCATTGTATTTTTCATCCACCATCATCCCCAGGAAACCCAGTTCTCCCATTTTCTTTACTTCCTCTTTGGGGAAAAGCTGCTTCTCATCTCGCTCTATCACGCCCGGTAGCAGGTCGTTTTGCGCAAAATCGCGGGCGGCCTGCTGAATCATCTGATGCTCTTCCGTCAACTCAAAGTTCATAAGCTTACTTATAAGAATTAAATGGTCTATTTTTTAGATATTGCGCAAAGGTAAGTCTTATGAAGCAAAACTTTGGAAAGTCGGCGCGCTGCCGGGTCTTAGGCCTTATGTCGGGAACCTCGCTGGACGGGCTAGATCTGGCCCTGGTAGAATGGCAGCGAGCTGCCGGTAAATGGCACTACCAGATCAAGGCTGTAGATACCTTGCCCTATACCCCGGCCTGGCAGCAACGCCTCCAGTTTAACCCCGAACTCAGCGCCCCCGATCTTCTGGCGCTCAATAACGCCTACGGCCACCTGCTGGCCCAGCAGGTGCAGCTTTTTTGCGAGAAGCAAAACTTCCCGCTCCAGGAGCTGGACCTTATTGCCTCCCATGGCCACACGTACTGGCATCAGCCCCAGCGAGGTTTCACCTACCAGCTGGGTTCCGGGCCAGAGCTGGCCATTCTTACAGGCCGCCCCGCGGTAGTAGATTTTCGCCAGGCCGATGTAGCCCGCGGAGGCCAGGGCGCCCCCCTGGCGCCCCTGGGCGATCGAGATCTTTTCCCCCGGTATAAAGCTTGGCTGAACCTGGGCGGCATCGCCAATCTTACACGCCGCGGCCCTGCCCAATGGCAAGCCTTTGACATCGCAGCAGCTAATCAAGTACTCGACCACCTGGCCCGCAGAGCAGGGCAAGACTATGATGACGGCGGCCAGATAGCGCGAAGCGGGCGGGTACATACCCCCCTTCTGGAGCGCCTGGAAGCCCTCTCCTACTACCAGGAAGCCCCCCCTAAAAGCTTGGGCATCGAGTGGACCCGGACGCAGATCTTTCCGCTTCTTAACGCCGTGACCGCCCCACTGGCCGATCTTATGCGCACTTACGTAGAGCACCTAGCCCGCCAAATTGCCCGCGAACTGCCCCCCAAAGGCCCGGCGCTGGTCACCGGCGGCGGTGCCTACCACCACTTTTTAATAGAACGCCTCGAGGCCCTTAGCCCGGCCCCGCTTGACCTTCCCGAACCAGCCCTTATCAATTACAAAGAAGCGCTTATTTTCAGCTACTTAGGGCTTTTACGCTTTCATGAGGAAACCAACGTTATAGGCGCCCTCACCGGGGCACCGCGCTCCCACAGCAGCGGTACCTTACACCTTCCTTAGCGCCGGCTTAGGCCTCACCGGCCAAATGTGCTTCCTCCTTTATTGGATTTTTTATCTTCTTTAATTGACCTCCTTCTACCGGCCCTCAAAGGACTGTACCTTACCTTAGCCGCCACGCTAAATAGTCTCTGTCTATAAAGTCCAATAACTTCCTTGCGATCGTCCTCAAAATCCTCATTTCCTGCCGTAAACTCCGGTTTTGTTGTCCTCTCGCGCCTCCCCGAATGCTTTCGGGGTAGGCTGTTCTTGAGCTTTTTAGGCCAGACACTCCATACTGTGGATAAACATTAATCAACCCTTTTTCCAAGATGAGAGAACTACTCCAACGCTTCGAAAACGCCCGTCCCGAGATCGTTTTTCACTGGCAAGACCCGGAAACCCCGGCCGAGGGCTGGGTGGTTATCAACTCCCTACGCGGGGGCGCCGCCGGTGGAGGCACCCGGATGCGGCCGGGACTCGATAAAAATGAAGTCCTAAGCCTGGCCAAAACCATGGAAATCAAATTTACGGTAGCGGGTCCCGCCATCGGAGGCGCCAAAAGTGGTATCAATTTTGACCCCAGTGATCCCCGCAAAAAGGGCGTCTTAAAACGCTGGTATCAGGCCATCAAGCCTCTTCTCAAAAACTATTATGGTACGGGAGGCGACCTGAATGTAGACGAGATCCACGAGGTTATCCCCCTTACCCAGGAGCTCGGAATAGACCACCCTCAGGAAGGCGTACTCAATGGCCATTTCTTGCCCAGCGCATCCGCCAAGCAGCAGAGCATCCAGCAACTGCAAAAAGGTGTTCTCCTGCCGGTGCACCACGAAGAGCTTACCCCCAGTGGAAGCAGCAGAAATACCGTGGCCGACCTCATCACGGGCTACGGAGTAGCTGAGTCCATCCGCCATTATTATGACATTTACGGGGGTGCCCTGGCCGGCAAGCGCGTCCTTATCCAGGGCTGGGGTAATGTAGCTTCCGCAGCGGCCTGTTACCTGGCCCACCAGGGAGCCCGGGTCGTGGGCATCATTGACCGGGTAGGCGGCTTGCTCCGTCCGGAAGGCTTCCGTCTGGAAGAGATCAAGGAGCTCTACAACGCCCGCTCCAGCAATTATCTGGAAGCTAGTGAGCTCCTTTCTTATGAGGAGATCAACGAAAAAATATGGGATGCCGGCGCAGAAGTTTTTCTCCCTGCCGCCGCCTCTCGTCTGCTTACCCGTGAACAGGTAGATCGCCTCCTGGCCGGGGGCCTGGAGGTGATGGCCAGCGGCGCCAACGTGCCCTTTGCCGACCAGGAGATTTTCTACGGCCCCATAGCCTCCTACGCAGACAGCCAGCTCAGCTGTATCCCCGACTTCATCTCCAATTGTGGCATGGCCCGCGTTTTTGCCTATTTGATGAAGCCCGGCGCAGAGGTGAGCGATCAAGCCATATTCCAGGATGTATCGGAAGCCATCGCTTCTGCGCTGCGCAAAACCCACAGTCAAAACCCCCAGCCGCTGGAAATTACCAAAACCGCCTATGAGGTGGCCCTCCAGCAACTGGTGTAAGGCCCCATCCCTTTGACTAATCCCTTTGATTGACATTTTAGCTACGCTACCCCATGTATACCGCCATCCTGGTTATTTTCCTGCTCGGATATCTGGCCATAGCCCTGGAACACAACATCGGTATTGACAAAGCCGCCTCAGCGCTTATTACCGGCGTGCTTTGTTGGGCCGTTTACACCCTGGGGGCTCCGGACCTTACCCAGGTTAATACCATCCCCCCATACATTCAAGAAGAAGTAGCGGCCTTTACCGATTCGCCGGCCGAGATGGTCACCCATTACGTCACCCATTTCCAGATTTTGGAGCACCTGGGCGAAATCGCTTCCATTCTCTTTTTCCTGCTGGGCGCCATGACTATTGTGGAGCTGATCGATGCCCACGAGGGTTTTTCGGTGGTTACCCGCCGCATTCATACCACCAAGCGTCGCAAACTGCTTTGGATCATAGCCGTGCTCACCTTTTTCCTTTCGGCGGCCCTGGACAATCTCACCACCTCTATTGTGATGATCTCCCTGCTGAAGAAGCTTATCGAAACGCGCCGCGAGCGCTGGTTATTTGCCGGTATCGTGGTGCTTTCTGCCAATGCGGGAGGCGCCTGGTCGCCCATAGGCGATGTCACCACCACCATGCTCTGGATAGGCACCCAAATTACCGCCAGTGGCATCATGGTGAAGCTCCTATTGCCCAGCCTGGTGTGCATGTTGGTGCCTGTGGCTTACCTCAGCACCAAGCTCCACGGGCATGTAAAGCGCCCTTTATCCAGCCGCGGCCTGGAGAGCTACGTAAACCCCACCACCCCCCGGCAGCGCAAAATTGTGCTCATCAGCGGTATATCCGGGCTTCTGCTGGTACCCGTTTTTAAGACCTACACCCACTTGCCCCCCTTCATGGGGATGATGCTGAGCCTGGGCCTGCTCTGGATCATCACCGAACTGCTCCACCGCTCCAAAAACCTGGAAAAGAAATCAGAGCTCAGTGTAGTCTCCATCCTCAGGCGGGTAGACGCGTCCAGTGTGCTTTTTTTCCTCGGCATTCTGCTGGCGGTTGCTGCCCTACAATCGGCGGGCCATCTCCGGGCTATGTCCTCTTTACTCGAGGAAAGCATCGGCACCGGCCAGGCCAGCGGCATCTACAGCATTGGCCTCATCGTAGGCCTGCTTTCGGCGGTGGTAGATAATGTACCCCTGGTAGCGGCCTCCATGGGTATGTACGATATTATGCCCACAGCTGGTCACTTTTTTGCCCAGGATGGCCTCTTTTGGGAATTTCTGGCCTACTGCGCCGGCACCGGGGGCAGCGCGCTGATCATAGGCAGTGCTTCGGGCGTGGCCGTCATGGGGCTGGAAAGCATCAGTTTTGGCTGGTACGTACGAAAAATAAGCCTCTTGGCCTTATTGGGCTATTTGAGCGGCGCTGTGGTTTATATTTTGCAGGAAAGTATCTTACGGCTGTGATTTTTCTGCAAATTTTAGCGGGCAGCCCCGCTTTCCATAGGAAGCTGTAGAAAACTCCTGCCCCCTTTTCACAAGATGAGCCGCTTTCCGCCGTTATATTTGAGGAGTTAATTGTACATTTTGTCCATGTTATATACCTTCTTGCAAGTCAGTTTGCCAGCCGATACCGCTGGCCAGGAACCCGTTGAAAAAACCCTGAGCATTTGGGAGCTCATAACCAGTGGCGGCATAGGGGGTATGGTGATCATGACCGTCCTGGGCATACTTTCCATCGTTACCGTCTACATCTTTTTTGAGCGTTGGGGCGCCATCCAGCGGGCCAATCGCATTGACGGCAACTTCATGCGCGATATCAAAGACCACGTCATCAATGGAAAGCTCGATGCGGCCCGTTCGCTTTGCCAAAGCCAAAATACCCCCGTAGCCCGGATGCTCAGCAAGGGCATTAGCCGCATAGGCAATCCCCTGAAAGACATCGGTGCGGCCATCGAAAATACCGGCAAGCTGGAGGTATCCCGCCTCGAGAAAAACCTGGCCGCCATGGCTACCATCGCGGGCGCCGCCCCCATGATAGGCTTCCTGGGAACCGTCATCGGCATAGCCCTGGCCTTCCACGAAATGGCCGCCGCCGGGGGGCAAATTGATATCGAGATGCTGGCGGAGGGCATCTACACCGCCATGACTACTACCGTGGCCGGACTCGCCGTGGGCATCATTGCCTACCTGGGCTATAACGTACTGGTAGCCAAAGTGGACAAAACTGTGTACAACATGGAAACCCGGGCTACCGAATTTATGGACCTCCTAAATGACCCCGCCTAATGGACCTCAAACGTCGCAGCCGGGTAAGCGCCGAGTTTAGCATGAGCAGTATGACGGATATCGTGTTCCTGCTGCTTATCTTTTTCATGATCGCCTCCACCCTGGTTACCTCCAGCGCCCTAGACCTGGTCCTACCCAAAAGCAAGGCCCAAAGCGTAAAACGACAAGACATTACCGTCAATATTTCCCCGGATCAACGCTTCTCCGTAGGCAGTAAAATCGTAAGCCAAAGCCAGCTAGAAACCGAAATCATGCGCCGCGCCCAGGGCCAGGAAAAAGCCGTCCTCATCCTGCGAGCAGATAAAAGCGTCCCTTACAACCTGGTAGTGAAAGTAATGGATATCGCCTACCGCAACCAGCTAAAAATGATCGCCGCTACCGACCCCAGCTAAATGCCCATGAAACCTCCCTGGAAAAATAAAGATCAGCGCCGTGGGCTCCTGGCCACCCTCCTATTTCACGGCCTCCTGCTCCTGGTATTTTTCTTCTTTGGGCTCACCTATCTGGACCCCAAACCGGAGGATGGCGTACTTATCAACTTTGGCAACAGCGCCGCCGGCCTGGGCGATAATCCCCAACCGACCCAGACGGCTCCGCAAAGTTCAGCGCCAGATCCTACCGAGCCGGTAAAAGAAACTCAGGATCCCGTAGCCACCCAGGACGTGGTAGAAGCCCCCGCCCTGAAAACGGAGGAGCAAGAAGCCGAAAAAGAACCCCAAAAAGAAGAACCCCAAACCGAAAAAAAGCCGCCCCAAGAAACCCAAGAGGAAAACGAAAACCAGGAAAAACCCCAGAAAGAAAAACCTCAGCCCTCTAAAAACTTGCAGGACTTGCTCAAAAAAACCCAGTCATCCAAAGTAGGAGGCGAAGGCAATACCCAGGGCAACGAAAACATGGGCGACCCCGAGGGCCAGGAAGACGCCGGCAATCGCGGCGGAACCGGCGGGGGCGGAGGCGGCGGAGGCAACTACCGCCTGGGCGGAAGACAAGCCCTGGCCAAACCCCGCCCGGACTACCCCTGCGATGATGCCGGAAGAGTG
This sequence comes from uncultured Bacteroidota bacterium, assembly GCA_913056475.1. Lineage (GTDB taxonomy): Bacteria > Bacteroidota > Bacteroidia > Flavobacteriales > Schleiferiaceae > CAJXMS01. The sequence goes on along the minus strand of CAJXMS010000029.1, from coordinate 1,410 downwards.
GTAGTTAAAATTCAAGTAAACCGCGAAGGCAAGGTGATTAAAGCTATCCCTGGAGAGCGCGTACCCGGCGGCGCGGGCTCTACCACCGCTAGCTCTTGTCTCTACGATCAGGCCCGCCGGGCAGCCAAAAAAACCACCTGGCAGCCTAAACCGGATGCCCCGGAATATCAGATCGGCTACATAATTTACAACTTTAGCAAGCAGTGAGCACCTACGAGGCCACCCTGGCCTGGCTTTACCAGCAGCTCCCCATGTTTCAGCGGCAGGGGGCCACCGCCTTTAAAAAAGACCTTAGCCGTACCTGGCAGCTCATGGAGCTCCTCGAGGAGCCCCAAAAACGCTTCCCCAGCATACACATAGCCGGTACCAATGGCAAAGGTTCCGTAGCGCACTCCCTGGCAGCTGTCCTGCAGGAAGCTGGCTACCAAACGGGCCTGTATACCTCCCCACATCTCCAGGATTTTCGCGAGCGCATCCGGATAAACGGCCAAATGATTTCCCGCGAAGCGGTGATCCAATTTGTTGAGAAGCACCAAAAAGCCCTGCAAAACATCGGCTGCTCCTTCTTCGAAATGACGGTAGCCCTTGCTTTCCAGCACTTTGCCCGGCAAGCGGTAGATATCGCCGTGATAGAAACCGGCATGGGCGGACGACTGGACAGCACCAACGTGCTCCGCCCGGAGCTCTCCATCATTACCAACATAGGATTGGACCACACCCAGTTCCTGGGCGATACCCTCCCCGCCATAGCTGGCGAAAAGGCCGGTATTATCAAAGCCGGTACCCCCGTTCTCATCGGCAGGCGGCAAGCGGAAACCAGCCCCGTTTTTGAAGCCAAAGCCCGGGAAGAAGCGGCACCGCTCTCCTATGCAGAAGCCCTCATATCCGCCGAAAAGGCCCGCTCCGTATGGCCCCAGGGCACCGCCTACCAGCTCGAAAATACCCGCACCACCCTGGCCGCCTTGCAGCTGCTCCAGCCCCACTACCCTACCACCGGGGTCCCGCTGGCCGCTACCCTGGCCCGGCTCCGGGAGCTCACCGGGCTGCGCGGGCGCTGGGAAATTCTCGCTCAGCAGCCCCTCACCATCGCCGACACCGGCCACAATGAAGCCGGCCTGCGCCTGAGCATGGAACAGCTCCAACGGCAATCTTACCGCCAGCTCCACATCATATGGGGCATGGTAAGCGATAAGGACCACCAGCCCCTGCTGGCCTTACTTCCTACCCAGGCCCATTTTTACTGGTGCTGCCCCGATGTACCGCGGGGCCTACCCGCCCCAGCCTTAGCCCAGCTGGCAAATTTGCTGGAACGGCCGGGAAGCCCCCAGGCATCGGTTAGCGAGGCCGTCCGGCAAGCCCAGCAAGCCGCCCACCCCGATGATCTTATCTTCATAGGCGGCAGCACCTTCG
>CAJXMS010000028.1 GCA_913056475.1 uncultured Bacteroidota bacterium | reverse complement strand
CCCATTCTCAAGCATCAGCTCCAGCAAAGGGACGCGCAGGACCTGGCCCTCTCTTCCCAAAACCTCAAAACCGATTATTACTCCTTTGCTTATCCCCGGGGTTCCCAGCTGCGGGCAGCCTTAGACCCCCTTATTGTGCGCGGACTAAAGAGCGAGGTCTGGAGTAAATCACCTTAAGGGCTAAATGGTTACGGCCGTACCGCTGGCCACCACCATCAGCATTTTATCACCGATGGTTTCGTAGTCCAGGTCTACCCCTATCACCGCATTACCGCCCAGAGCGCGGGCTTTGTCTTCCATCTCGCGTATGGCGGTATCTTTTGCTTCTTTGAGCACGCGCTCATAAGAACCAGCGCGGCCCCCTACTACGTCCCGGATGCTCGCAAAGAAATCCCGAAATAAATTGGCCCCGATGATGGTTTCTCCGGCTACCAATCCGTGATACTCCTTAGCGGGGCGCTGATCCAAACTACTGGTGGTGGAAATAATCATGTTGTTTTGTTTTTTAAATGGTCCCCAAATATCGCCATATTCCCTCCGTTTTGGATGTAAGAAGAGGCAAAAACGGGAGCGCCCCCCCTGCCCATGAGCGTTTTTCTTTTGGGGCCTGGCGGCCAAATGAGTTTCTGCCGGTCCCGGTAAAGTAATCCTGCTTAATTGTGCGCACCATGAGCTACCTTAGCAGGCCTTAAGAGAGTCAAATACTAAAAAAATCGCCTTATGAAAAGAAACGTGTTACTACTTTCCTTGGCCCTTGGCCTTTACGCCTGCCAGGGAGGAGGCAATAAGTCCGCCCAAGCGGAAGAAAAAGCCGCTGATACCAACACCGCCCAAGAGGCGGCGCCGGAAGCCCCAGCTACCCGCCTGTCTTTCGCTTTCGATACGGATACGGTGCTCACCACCAATGAATCCGTGCTTCCCACCGAAGAAACCATCTACGTAAGCTGCATCAATGGAAAGCCTACCGATCAGGATGGCAATGGCTTTATCGCCACCATAAACGCGGACGGCCAAGTGCTGGAGCGGAAATGGGCGGAAGGCCTCGACGCCCCCAAGGGGATGGGCATTCACGCCGGTAAGCTCTACGTAACCGATGTGGATGAGCTGGTGGCCATAGACCTGGCGGATCCTACCCAGCAAGAACGCTTTCCCGTGAAAGGAGCGGTTTTCCTTAACGATGTGGCGGTGGCCGATGAGCGCATCTACTTTTCTGATATGAAAACTGGTAAGCTCCATGCCTTTCAAGCTGGCGAAGTACGTACGGTGAAAGACAGCCTAAGGGGTATCAATGGTTTAGCCTTCAGCGAGGAAGAGGGCCAGCTACACTTGCTTACCGCCACCGGGCTGCACAAGATGAGCCGCGCGGGGGAGCTTACCACCATAAATGAGCAGGTGACCAACGGCGATGGCCTGGTAATCCTGGGAGATGATGAGTACCTGGCCAGCCGCTGGAAAGGGGAAATCTGGCATGTTCAAGGCGCGGAAGCAACCAAGCTGTACGATTCTAAGGACGAGAATATCCAAACCGCCGATATCGGCTACCACGCTGCTGCTAAGACGCTCTTCGTGCCCCGTTTCTTTGCCAATAAGGTAACGGCCATGCGTTTCGAGCCTTAAGGAGGCTTGCGCTAAAAGTACACGTGCTTCTTGGACCAAGAGCCAGCCCCAAGGCCAGGAGCGGGCGGGATATTCCGGTTTAGTGGGCCTTCTAGACAAGGGCTTTGCCTATCCTCGTACCTGGCCTGTAAGTAGCCTCATTAAACCAGCGGGGGAGGATGTGCGCCGGTAGTTTTAGGGGCAATGGCCGGCAATCCTCCTTTAGGGAGGCTGGAAAAAGGAAGCAGCAGGAAGGTCCTTAACGCGGCTGCTGCAGCCAGCGGCCTTGCCAGTGTAAGCCTTGCCCTCCAGTCACCTTGATTAAATAGAGGCCCGGTTTCAGCTGGGGCAGGGCACGCGCTGGGCTCCTACCGTTTTGTTGCCATTGGCGCAGGAGCCTTCCGTCTGCTGCATAGCATTGAACGATGCAAGACGGGGCCTCGGGTGGTAAATGAAGCCAAGCCCGGCCGGCCCGGTAAAAAAGCCGCGGCCGGGAGTCTGCTTTAGGCTTGGTAACGGGAAGGCTGCGCGGCTGCCACGCTAGCAAGAAAGCCTTCCGGGCGCCGGAAGGGAGCGTCATCGCCGGCCCGCTGCCCACCCGGAGGGGTACCAGGGAGTCCTGGGCACCCGGTAGGCGCAAAAAGAGGGCGGTACCCGGAGGCCAGGCCCGCAGAGAGTCTAATTTGAGCTGATAGTTTCCGGCGGAATCAGCCCGGAGTTGTAAGGATTGGTGTCCAGGACGGCGGAGAGCCCGGCGGGGCAATCCCCTGATGGCAAAAGCCCTGGTGTCTACCCGGGCGTAAAAGGCGCTGCCTCCCAGGTCCAGATCGGGTGCATCGTAGCGCCGGTCGATTTGGTAGGTGGCATCGGCGGCAAAACCTACTGCCAGCTGCTCTATCTGATGCCCCCCACGGTAGAGGCCCAGCCACAGGGCGGGCCGGTTCTGAGGCGCTTTAAAAAACTGCCGGTTGGCGGTGTCTCGGCGCATGCTGTTTAAAAAATGGATACTATCCAGCGTGCTTTGTGCTTGCACCATCATGCCCTGGGCGGTTTCGGTAAAATCATTGGTGGTCTCGCTCATGCTGCCCAGAGAGGCCAGGGGGTTCCAGACCCGGTAGTCGGCCGCATCGTTGTAAAAAGTGTCCGTACCGGCTGTGGGAGCCGTTTCGTGATCGTAGTAGTACAGGCTGCTCAGGAGCTCAGGATTGGCGTCTACAAAGTCCTTATTGGCTATGGGACTGGGATAAGGATTGACGGCCAGCACCCACTGGCCGCTGGCAAGGGCGGCCGCTAGCCGGAGGTCGCCGTTATTTACGCGGCCTTGAAAGAGGCGGGTTTCGTTAAAATCCCGGGCCTGGGCGTTTTGGGTAGGGGTAGTGGCGTAGCCCCGGCCGGCTTGCATGATTTGCTTGGCTGGCTGGGCTTGCCAGGCCGCTTCATAGCGGTAAAAATCGGCCGGATTGGCGCCGCTGAAGACCTGTCCCATGGTAGCGCTATCCACCGGGCTGCTCCAGTACTGGTAGCGAAGATGGGTGGCCAGGGGGCCGGTGTTGCGGTACACTCGGTAGCGGCCGTTGCCGGAGTTGCCGTTTTCCGGGCCGTGCTGTCGTAGGACAGCGCCGTTTAGCAAGTGTACCTGCCCATCGTTGTGAATGCGGGCACCGGTGTGCCAGCGGGCCAGGCTATCTAAGGTAAGTTGGGCGCCTTTTTCCAGGTAAAGCAGGGGATAAGGAGCGGGGGTTTCCCAAGTTTGGTTGAGGTAGAGGCTGTCGCCCGCCGGGAGGCGCAATTGGGCCGCCTCGCTCCAGGCTGAAAGTACGCTGCCTTGTCCCTGCGGCCGGCTATGCCAATTGCTTTTTTGCGCGGGGGAGCACCCCCCCTGGCAGTGGCTGTAGTACACGCCGCTTTGTCCGCTTAGCATTAAGCTGTAGGGCTGATCGGCCGTCAGACTATCGTCCCGGCTAATGATCAGGGTGTAGGTTTGGCCGGGGCTGGGCTGTGCCAGGTAGATTTGCTCTACGTTGTCCCGGTCGTTATCCCCCGTAGTAGCGGCCTGGCCGGGGTTCTGGGGGTCTAGTACATAAGGCCGGTGGGAGGTGCTGCCCGCTTGCAGGAGGAGATCCAGGTCGTGCACCAGTTTAGGCGCGGCATCGTTATGGAGGTAATTGCCTGCCCCCGGCGCGTCGGTGTAGCCCAGGGTGATGCGCAGGGGAGCGCCGCTGGCGGTAAAGCTCAGGGTGTCGCTGCTATGGGCCTTTAGGGTATCTTCGATCATGCTATGGGGCAGGAGGGTATCGCGGCTGATGTGACGGGCGGCGGCCCGGGCATTGAGCAGTCCCCAGCCAAAGCGGTAATCGGGGCCCGGGTGAGGACCGGCCTCCCGGGTGGTATGCAGCAGCAGGGTTTTGAGCGTTGCGGCCGTGGGGGCCTGGCCCTGGGTGGCCAGGTAATGCTGGCGCAGGAGGAGCAGGGCGCCGGTGACCGCCCCGGTGGCATTGCTGGTACCACTTTGGGTAAAATAGTGGTCCGAGCTATCGGGGCCGCAGGAAAGCACCCCCGTGCCATTGGCTACCAGGTCGGGCTTGATGCGGCCATCATCGGTGGGGCCAAAGCTGCTTTTGGGGCTGAGCTGCACATCGGCCGGGTCCTGATAATTGGTCACGGCGGCCACATCGCCCACGGTAAGGATGTTTTTGGCATTGCCCCGCCCACTGATGCAGTCGTAGCCGGTGGGGCCACCATCGTCTTCCGGGGAGCGCCGTACATCGGTAGTATCGTATACCTGGGGAGTGCTGGAATCATTGAAGTAAAAGGTGTCGCCCTGGGCCGGGGCTTTATGGGCGCGGTGGTTGCCGGCCGCTTTTACCATGAGGAGGGTGGGCGCCTGGTAAGCAATGGAGTCCCAGGTAGCCGCGTAAAAATAAGCGCCAAAAAAGATGCTTTCCCGGAAGCTTTTGGTAGTATCACCGTACCAGCGCTGGCCCCGCCAGCCCGCTGAATAGTCGTAAGAATGATTTGAAAGGTAAAGGCCATTATGGGCAGCTTCATGGGCTAGTTCTTGGTTGTCATTGACTTCACCAAAGACCTGAAGGGTGGCTTCAGGGGCCATGCCCCGGGCGGCGGCGCGGCCCTGGCCGCTGCCTATGATGGTGCCCGCTACGTGGGTACTATGGCTGCTCAGGCCGGAGAGGGTTTCCCCGTAGCTGATGCGCCCGTTGAGCTGTTCATGGCTGTTTAGAATTTCCCCAAAACCCCACAGGGCGGCCTGCTGGCCCTGGCCGGTTAGTTCAAGTGGGCTGCCCCCGCCGGGGAGGAGGGAATCCACCCCGATGCTGCTGGCGGCATCGGCATTGGTGGGTTGTACATACACGGGCAGGCCGTGGGGGGTTACAAAGGCCAGGTGACCGGCGCCCGGACCGGGGACTTCGGGATGGCTTTCCAGCCACTTTTGGGTGCGCTCCTGCCGTTGGTCCTGGCGCTGGGCCAGCCGGCGGGCCAGGGCGTGTAGACCTTGCTCCGGGGAGCCGGCTTTTGCTTGCTTGGGGTGCTCCCACATTTGGCCGCAGGCCAAATGTGCTCCCAGTAAAAAGAGCAAACATAATCCTGGTATGCGGGGGAGAGACAGGGCCATGGTCAGGCTTAGCGGGCGGGCAGGGCGGCGATGCATTTCAGCTCCACGGCGATGGGGGTGGGCAGGGCGGTGATGGCCACCGTGGTACGGCAGGGCTTGGGGTCTAAGTCTTTAAAGTACTCGGCATAAAGGCGGTTGAAGGGGTGGAAATCACGTTCCATATTGACCAGGAAAACCTGCACATCCACCAGGTGTTCCCAGCGGGCTCCGTGGGCTTCGAGGATGGCTTTTACATTGGCAAAAACGGAGCGCACCTGCGCCTCGAAGTCAAAGGATTTAAAATTGCCATGGAGGTCGCGTTCCAGGCCGGGGACGCCGGAATCGTGGGCATCGCTTCCAGGGATACGGGGGCCTACACCACTGAGGAAGAGGAGGTTTCTTACTTTGCGGGCCTGGGGATAACTACCTACCGGTTTGGGAGCGGGCATAGAAGAGCTTTTGTTCAAAAATATTAAATTTTACTTAGCTCCTGGTCTTACTTTTTGCTTTGCTGAAGCCGATAATCGGCTTCTTTAGCTGTGGGTTCGCGTAGTTTGGGCCCCCGGTAATAGGGGGCGGCCAGGGGGTGGCACTGAGAGTGGACCTGCTGTCCTTTTTGTATTTTAAGGCGCAACTGATATTGACCGGGCTGGGGGGGGAGTTTTAATTCTAAATGAGGGCCGCTTTTCAGATAGCTACGGCCCAGCACTTGATCGTTGGGGCCCCGTTTTTCGAGGAACCAGTGATAAGAGAGAGGGAGGGAGTCGGGTAGTTGTTTGGCCAAATGCCATTGCGCATTATGGTATACCAGGGCATTGTATTGCAGAGAGCGCCCAGAATAGGGGATGGCCGCCGTGGGGAGTATGGCATGTGGTGGGGGGGCTGCTGGTTTGTACTTACCCGTAAAATCACGGTAGGCCTTTTTGTACCGCCCTTCGAAGTCCAAAAGCCCTTCCGTAATGATGCCTTTATCGCGAACATCATCTTGCCAGGCGGGAAGCCCGATACCCCAGCCTTTATTAATTAATGCTTGGGCGCGTTTAAGACTCTGGGCGGGGAGGCCCTGAATGTAAAGGGGGAGGGGACTATGCGCTCTAAGGGAATCTAGTCCGGGTGGCAGGGTGTCGGTGGGGAACTGCAGGCCCACGGCGTCTATGTTGGGGGCGTGTTTTCTGATCAACTTGAGGCGGTAAGCCAGGTCTGGGCCATACATAAGTTCCATGGTAATGGGCCTGTCCTTGGGGTCGCGCTGGGCGATACCGCTACTCACCTGGTGCAGCCAGGAAAGGTAGGCGCGGTATTGTTGGAAAAGCTGCGGTTTAGCATAGCGGCGGGCCAGGCCGCTCCACAGGTGGTTGCCCAAGTGCCAGGCGGCCAGGTGAGAGGAGCTGCGCTTAGCTTGCTCTATCTGCCGGAAGATCTCTTGACGGAGCAGGAGGAGGTCTGAGCTATTTTGCGTAAAACTTTGCTGATGTTTTACCCAAAAGCCAAAATGGAGGTTCAGCTTTTTTTCGCGGGCGGCCCGTTTGATGTTTTGATCATAAACGGTGGGCCCGTAGCGCAGGACAGTATTGATACCCAAAGATTTGATGGTTTCAAAATCTTCCCGGACGGTGTTGAGGAATAAAGGGTGTCGGCTGGCGGACCAGCTCTGACCTTTATTGTAGTGCACCAGGGAGGTAAGGGTAAAGGGCTGAGTGCTTTTTTCCCGGGCGGTATTAATGTTTGCCTGAGGGATGGACTGGGGGGGGCTTACGTTTTGGCTCCAGGAAATTAGTTTAGCTAGGCCGGAGCGTTGCTGATACCAATTAAGCGGTTTGCCGTTTTTGCCGGGGGGCAAGTTAAGATCATGGGTGGCGCCAAACCACACGCAGGCCTGAATTTCGGGGTAAGTTTGAAGTTTTTTGGCAGCGGTGGCAAACCACTTTTCCTCTCCGGAAGGGCTGGGCAGGGTACCCATTTCGGCCAGCATCACTGGGAGGTCTTGTTGGAAAGCCCGGGTACGTCGGAAGGGTTCGTAAAGATGGTGGAGCGGGGCATCAAAGGAGCTATCAACCGCGTAGCCGTAGTTGAGCGCGGTAATGCCGAGCCAATCGACTTGCTGGGCTCCGGGGAAATAGGCGTCTGCCTGCGCTGCCTTCCACGGGTTGTACACCCAGATAAGCTGTTCCAGGCCGTGGGCGTGGAAAAAACGGCGCAGGTAGCGCCAGGCCGCCCGGTAATGGCGGGCGGCTTGGGGGTGTTTGCTGTGCCAGGGGTACTGGGGGTTATCCGGCTCGTGGGCAAACCGGACAAAAATAGGCTTATTAAAGTGGGCGAAGTGGGCGGCCATTTTTTCCAGATATTCGTCTAGTTGGCCTCGGGTGATGCGCCTGAGGTCCTCCGCTGGCAAGCTGCTTGTATCTGGCAGGGGGAATTGCGCCAGCCACGGTTCCCAGGTGAGCAGCGGGTAAGCCTGAGCGGCAAAAATGCTGTCTATATGTTCTTTGGGAAAAGGCTGCTGCTTTAGAGGTTTCCAGGCAAGGTAGCTGCTTATGATTTGGGGTTTAAAACCTAAGTCAGTCCCAAGGTTTAGCGCCCTGGGGATGTGGGTACGGCCCTCATGACCGGGCAAGTACCAGCCCAAAAGGTGGCTTTTTTGAGGTGGTGGGTAGGCTTTGGGCTTAATTTCCTGCAAGGTGGGCTGGCTGCCCCAATAGTAGAGTAGCCCCAGTAAACCTAACAACAAGGGTAGCGCCAATAATCGCAAGCCGCGGTACAGAAAGCGGTGACGTAGAATCCAAAACTGCTTTTTAATGAAGCTAATCACGGCTACCGCACGGGCTAGCTGGTGGCGATGGGCCTTGAAGCGGCGAAATCGGTTCTGAAAGCTAATGAGCAATATAAAGCCCATAAAGACACAGTTGAGGGCAGCAAACCCAGCCATAAAAAGGCTGTAGGGATTGTAATCGAGCCATAGGCCATAAACGATAGCTGCTATGGAAAGCAGAGCGATGGCTATATTAGGTAAGTTGGGCCCCAGGATGTTTTCTTCCTGGTTGTCTTTAGGGGTAGGGTCATAGGGAACTTTGCGGCGCAACAGAGTGAAAAGGAAACCCAGCAAATGGATGTACCAGGTGCCGATAAGCAGGAGCCCACCTACCAGGTGGTTGCCCCGTTCGTCTTCCTCCATTACCCAGCGCTGTACGAAGTGCCTTACGACGTAAATGCTGGCAAAAAAGGGCATGCCCATCAGGAAAAAGTAGGGCAGATTAATTTTCATGGGGATAAGGCCCAAAACGAGCGAAAGAATGGGCACCAAAAAATTGATGAGATAGATCGCCCCGGAGAAATAATGCCAGGGGAGCAGGCCGTAATGGATTTTTTGGCGCAGGGTGAAGCGGGAGAAATTTTGCCGGTAGGTAGTTACCAGCAGCTCAAATACTCCTCGAGACCACTTGAGCTGTTGTTTATAGTAGGCGGAAATGGTATTGGGCACCAGGCCCCGGGAGAGCACCAGGGGCACGTAGCGGGACTTCCAGCCTTGGGCATGCAGTTTCATGGAGGTGTTCATATCCTCCGCTAGACCAGGGGCATGCCCGCCAATGGAATCCAAAGCGGCCCGCCGAAAGGTACAATTGGCGCCTATGGCCTGGGCGGTTCCATAGCTGTTCATGCTCATCATCATGGGGCCGTAAAACTGGAAGGTTTGCTGAGCAGAGCCCTTGGCAATGATGTTTTCGTTGATGTTTTTATAAGCCTGGACCACTTGTACAAAACCTACCGCGGGGTCCTGAAAATAGGGCAATACCCGGTGGAGATAGTCCGGGGCGGGTACATGGTCGGGGTCCAGGATGAGGCAGATTTCGCCGGTAGCCTGCCGGAGGGCATTGTTGATATTACCCGCTTTGGCGTTTTGCCGGTTGTTTCGGGTTACGTGCACCACGCCCAGTCGCTTACACTGATCGATGAGGTAAGGGTCGTTGGCCTCATCGCAGCGGTAGGTGGTGTGGGGATATTCTATGGCCTGGATGGCCTCGAGGGTTTCCAGGATCATCTCGTAGGGCTCGCCGGGGCAGAAGGTAGTGAGTACATCTACCGTAAAATCCTTCTCGAGGTGGGGCTCGGCGGTTTTGCTAATGGAAAAGTAGTGGTACCACTCATAGGCAATTCGAAAAGCCAAAAAAGTGAGGCTAAAAATAAGCAGGTAATACAGGGGCCGGTAGCCGATCACTTCCTCTTGGTAGATGGTATGCAAGAATAAGCCCATGCCGGCCAGCCCCAGCAGGATCAGGCTTCGGAGCATCCATTTTTCCCGGCGCGTGGGCTCTTTCACCGGTTTGGCGCTATGAGCCTGATACCACATAGAAAGGGAAATTGGCCGTGGCAAAATTGTCCTGGCCATCGGTTACTTTAACAAAGAGGCGGTAGGGGCCACTTTTAGGGGGCGCCTGAAAATGCAACGAATCGTGATAAGGGCCTAAAGGAATACCCAAGGTGGTGGGTGCGGGAGCTTCTCCTTTGATGGTAAACCAGTCCTCGGGCCGGATGGTCCAGCGAAAATGCAGGCTATCGCCTTCCGGATCTTTTACCTTAAGATGGGCCCATTGCGGGCTTCCGGGCTTGTAGAAGGCGTGGTAGCCATTTGATAAGCTGGCTTCCAGGTTTTGGATCTGCGGGGGCTCATTTGCCCGATAGGGCTTTCCCCAGGCCCTTGCCAGCGCGGGTACGGTGGAACTGAGCCGGTTTTCTTGATCAAAAAAATTGAACCAGGTGTGCGTGCGCTCTTGCCGCTGGCCCCAGAAAAAGGCCAGATTGCCTAGGTAACGGGGGTTGTCCCGGGGGAGCTGCGCGTGGCGTTTTTTTATTTGAGCGGCTTTTTGGCTGCTGGGCGCTTCGTAGGGGGCCCCCCAGGGAGTTTTGGCCGATTCCCAGGGGCCGTTTTCTCCCCATTCGCCGATGAGGAAAGGGCCGTCATAGGCCCATTCGGTACCCAGTAAATCAGTAGAGAGACGGGGCAGCCGCCCAAATGTGTTAAACATTATAAAATCCAGCCCTTCCACTTTAAGCCCCAAATTAATAAGGGCGCGATCGCTGGCATTGGCCATGGCGGTGCCTACGGGATGATGGGGATCGGCGCGATGGAGCGCTAGCAGCAGCTTGTTATAAGCGCTCGCAAACTGCCAATCCAACCAGTCGTAGTAAATGAGTTCATTGCCCAGGCACCACAATAACAGCGCTGGATGGTCTTTAAAGCGATGTCCCCAGCGGGCGATCTCCTCCTGGCGTTCTTGCACCAAGCTGTCGTTGCCGTAAAACCAATCTTCTTTGCTTTTTGGCAGCTCCAGACCGGCTATCACTTTAAGACCGTGGCGGTGCGCCGAATCTAAGATGGCTGCCAGGTGCGTTGTGTCATAGGTTCGAATGGTATTGCCCCCGATGCGTTTTAGCAAGGCCAGGTTTTGCCACCCCGCTACTCCCCGCACCCGGAAGGGTTTTTCTTTTACTTCTAAGTGGTAGGCCCCGTTTTCGTAAATGAGTTGAGTGCCCTTGGGAGAACCGCCTGGCGGTGGTTCTTTGCAGCTGCTGAATGATAGGCAGCTGCCGAATAAAAAGCTGTAAAAGCAAGCTCGGAATATCAACGAGGCAAAGGAAACCGGCACGCTTCAAAATTATCATAAAAAAGGGCATCCTCAAGGGGTAGCTGCCGTAGTCGCTTATCAAAAACCAATCTTCCCAACCCGAAGCCCGAACAAGGCGTAGCACTGTGCGTCTTAGGCGGTATGTCTCTTCTTATTTTTAACGAGTGTGGTATCTATTGCCCTCCGGCCGATGTGTACATTGACCCCTGGCGCCCGGTGCGCCGCGCCATCATTACCCATGCGCATGCAGACCACGCCCGGCCGGGGCATCAGGCCTATCTTGCCCATCATCTAAGCGCTGCGGTGCTGCGGCAGCGATTGGGAAAGGGCATCAGGCTGCAAACCCTGGGCTACGGGAAAAAGCTTACCATTAAAGGGGTACAGTTTTCGCTTCATCCCGCCGGACACATCCCCGGTTCCGCGCAAGTGCGGGTGGAATACCGTGGCGCCATCTGGGTGGTTTCTGGCGATTATAAATTGGAAAGCGACGGCTTATCCACGCCCTTTCAGCCGGTACCCTGCCATCATTTTATCACCGAATGCACTTTCGGCTTGCCGGTGTACCGCTGGCCCCGCCCGGCCGAGGTAGAAGGGGCCATCAACGCCTGGTGGCAAGCCAATCGGGCCGCCGGAAAAGTATCCTTGCTGGCCGGTTATTCGCTGGGCAAAGCCCAGCGGCTCCTCCAGGGCCTCGATCCGGCCATCGGGCCTATTTTCACCCACGGAGCGGTAGAAAATGTAAACGAGGTGCTTCGCCGGGATGGCCACCGCCTCCCGCCTACCCAGCGGATTACCGGCCGCTCCCAAAAAAAGGAATGGGCGGGCGCGCTGGTCATAGCGCCTCCCTCGGCCATCGGGACCCCCTGGAGCCGCAAACTGGGGGTGGTCAGTACTGCCTTTGCCAGCGGTTGGATGGCGCTCCGCGGCACTCGACGGCGCCGCGCCGCCGATCGCGGCTTCGTGGTCTCGGACCATGCGGACTGGCCTGGCCTCCAAACCGCCGTGCGCGAAACCGGGGCCCAACACGTCTATGCGACCCACGGCTATACCGATATCTTTAGCCGCTGGCTGCGCGAGCAGGGACTCGACGCTCAGCCTGTAGAAACCCTCTACGAAGGCGAGTCCCTGGAAAGGGCAGCAACGGGTTATGAAGAAACCACGGGCGGGCCCTAGCTCAGCCTGCACTCCTCGAAAATAAACTTTCCTTAAAGCCAGCCGCTGGCCGGTGGGCGGGCGCCATTCTTTAAGAACGATCGCGGGTGACGTAAGCCAGCCGGTCGCCCTTGGTAAAATCGGGCAGATCCCGCGCAATAACCTCCAGGCTCCCATCGGGCCGGAGGTGAAAAAGCGGAATAATAGCGCCCCGGTGCTCCTTCCTGAGGCGGGCCAGTGCTTCCTGGTCCGGGCATTCGGCCACTTGTACCGCCTGGCAATGCCGGAGGGCCTGGGTGAGGTTAAGGTAGTCTACCGCTGCATTGAAAAGCGTTTCCGGCGGGAAGGCCATATCGGTGAGTTCCTGTTCCTTTTTGCTGCTGATGCGGTATACCTTGTCGGGGCCAAATTCATCTTCAAAGTATTTGAGGGCCAAGCTATTGACCTCCGCGCTACTGGTGATGGCCATCAGGCGCCCCAGATTGGTGAGGTCCAGTTCTTCCAGGACGCTATCGCCCAAAATATTGCCCTCAAAAACTTCCAGGCCCTGGCGGCGGGCCTCGCTAAGGTTGCTTTTATTGGTATCTGCCAGGAGCACGTCCAGGCCGTGGTCGCGCAAAAAGCAGCCCAGGGCACGGGCATTTTCGTTGGCCCCCGCAATGAGTATCCCGCGGGGTTCATCCCGCTCTACCTTGAGCAAGCGGGCCAGGGGCTTGGCGCTGGCCCCCTGCAAGATCACCGAGCCCACAATCACTAAGAAAGTAAGGGGTAAAATGAGTTCTGCCTGCGCCACCTCAATATTTTGATTCTCTCCCGTGGTGAGCTGCAAGGCAAAAAGGGAGGCCACGGCCGCCGCCACGATTCCTTTGGGGCCAATCCAGGACATGAATAAAATTTCGCGCCAGTTAAATTTCGAGCGGATGGTGCTCAGGACCACCCCCAGGGGCCGGATCAGGAAGATCACCAGCGCAAATACCCACAGCGCCTCCAGGCCCAGCTTCTGCAGTTGCGCCACGTTGATGCGGCTGGAAAGCAAGATAAACAGTACCGAAATGAGGATTATACTTACATCTTCTTTAAAACTGAGAATTTTTTTGAGCTCCTGCACCCGGGTATTGGCCAGCACGATGCCCATGAAGGTGGTAGACATCAGGCCCGCTTCATGGGCGATAAATTCGGCAAAGGTGAAGGCAAAGATCACCAGGCCGAGGGCCATCACGTTGCGCAAATAACCGGGAATCCGATTTTTATTGAGGAGCCAGCGCAAGAAGAGCGCGGCCAGCCCCCCCACAAAAATACCTGCTGCTACGGTCACTAAAAAGGACTTTAG
>CAJXMS010000027.1 GCA_913056475.1 uncultured Bacteroidota bacterium | reverse complement strand
CCCCAAGCGCTCCCATGCGTTGCCGGCCAGTAGATGGAGCTGGGGAATTTTTTCCAGGCCGGGCTAGAGGCGGTCGAGCTGTTCTTTTTCGCGGGCCTGCATTTTTTGGGGGTCCATTTGTTCCTTGAGCTTCATAGCCAGCGCGGCGCGGATGGTTTGCAGAAAGCCAGGCGTACCTCCGTCTTCCCGGGTTTCAATGTCTTCCACGTAGCGATGACCGCCCCAGGGGTTGGTCCAGCTTACCGTACCGCCTCCGGGCTGGTCGGGCACCTCATTTTTGTACAGATCGCGGCTAAAGACCAGAATACCGGGGCTTCCGGGCCCTCCCAGGAATTTGTGCGGCGAAAAGAAGAGGGCATCCAGGTAGCCGTCCGGATTATCGGTCGGATGCATATCGATGGGTACGTAGGGGCCGCTGCAGGCAAAGTCCACGAAACAAACCCCGCCGTGGGCGTGCATGAGCGCGGCCACTTGATGATAGGGGGTAAAAATCCCCGTTACATTGCTACAGGAAGTGATGCTGGCGATCTTTACCGGGCGCTCGCGGTAGGCTTCCAATAGCTCCCGCAGATGGTCCAGGTCCAGTAAGCCCGCTCCATCGGCGTGAATTTGTACCACTTCGGCGGTGGTTTCCAGCCAGGAAGTTTGGTTGCTGTGGTGTTCCATGTGGCTGATGAACACCACCGGACGCTCTTCGTCGGCTATGCTTACCCGTTTGTTGAATTGTTCGGGCAGCTTAAGGCCCAGGATGCGCTGAAATTTGAGGACGGCGCCGGTCATGCCGGTACCGGTGGGGATGAGGACGTCTTCTTGGCGGGCGTTAAGATGGGCCTTGATCTGTTCGCGGGCTTGGTGGTAAGCCTGCGTCATCACCGCCCCGGTGTAGGACGTTTCCGTGTGGGTATTGGCCACATAGGGGCCTATGTCGCGGCTTAGTCTATCCTCGATGGGCTTATACAATCTTCCGGAGGCTATCCAGTCGGCGTAGAGGATTTTCTTTTGGCCGTAAGGCCCTTCAAAAGTAGCATCGAGGCCTACGGTGTTATCCCGAAAGGGGGCAAAGTGTTTTTCCAGGGTCGTTTGCGCCATGATAGAGGGGCATTATAGAGGGTTTAGCGGGCGGCCGCTTCCAGTTGGCGGGTAAATTGGCTAGCCAGCCGTTCGGCTTCTTCGGCGGAGCGGGCTTCGGTATAGATGCGGATGATGGGCTCGGTATTGGATTTTCGCAGGTGCACCCAGCTATCGGCATAGTCTATTTTCACGCCATCTTCGGTATTGATATCGGCGTGGCTATTTTCCCGGGCCACGCGGTCCAGGAGGCTGTCCACATCCCGGCCCGGGGTGAGTTGGGCCTTGTTTTTGGCCATGTAGTAGGCGGGGTATTGCGCTTTCAGCGCACTTAGTTTTGGGCGGCCTTCGGCCAAATGTGATAGTACCAGGGCTACGCCTACCAGGGCATCGCGGCCGTAATGCAGATCGGGCAGGATCACGCCGCCGTTGCCTTCCCCCCCGATGAGGGCGTTCACTTCTTTCATGCGGGCTACCACGTTTACCTCGCCCACGGCGCTGGCGTGATAGGCTACCCCATTTTGAGTAGCCAGGTCGCGCAGGGCGCGGCTGCTGCTGAGGTTGCTTACCAGGGGGCCTTTTTGTTCTTTCAGGAGATAATCCGCTGCGGCCACCAGGGTGTACTCTTCGCCAAACATGGCCCCTTCTTCGGTAATGAAGGCAAGGCGGTCCACGTCCGGATCTACTACCACACCCAGGTCGCAGCCTTTTTCGGGGACCGTTTTCATGATGTCTTGCAGGTGGGCAGCCAGGGGTTCCGGGTTGTGGGGAAACTGCCCGGTGGGCTCGCAATACAGGCGCTCTACTTCCACGCCCAGGGCTTCCAGCAGGGCGGGTATGGCCAGGCCGCCCACGGAATGCACGCCGTCTACCGCTACCTTAAAACCGGCTTTTCGAATGGCCTCATGCCGGACGTAGGGGAGGGCCAGGATGGCCTCGATGTGCTCTTCCAGGGCCGTTTCGTGACGCTGGTATTGGCCCAATTCGTGCACCGGGGCAAAGGAGAAGTTGGCCTGCTCGATCATTTTCAACAGGGCCGCGCCGGCCTGGGCATCAATAAATTCCCCTTGCTCATCCAGGAGCTTAAGGGCATTCCATTCTACGGGATTGTGACTGGCGGTGAGAATAATGCCGCCTTGTGCCTTATGGCGAACCACGGCCATTTCCACGGTAGGGGTGGTGGCCAGCTCCAGGTCTATCACGTCGATGCCGGCGGCCAGGAGGGTATTTTGCACCAGGGCCTGCAGGAGGGGGCCGCTGGGGCGGGCGTCGCGGCCTATCACCACCCGAAGGTTTTGCTCTTCGGAATTGCGCTTGCGCAGCCACTGGGCATAGGCGGCGGCAAACTGGGTGGCGTCCAGGGGCGTAAGGTTTTCCTGGGGCTTACCGCCGATGGTACCGCGGATACCGGAGATGGATTTTATCAGGGTCATGGAAGGAAGGGTTCATTACTTACATAGGAAAGTGCTAAGATACTAATACACCATACCGGACAGACGGCCTTTAGAAAGGATTTTAAGCGTTGATGATGGTGGGGACGAAAGATTACATCTTACCCCCGTCCGAAATGCTTTGGTGCAATAGAACGGCTTCGATGGTTTTTTGGGTGCGAGCGCGCTGAGGAATCTTGAGGTAGGATAATAAATGAAAAATGAGGCCGCCCCTTGGTTAACCCTTTAAAAGCATTACATTTGTGTTCTATCTTTAAATACTTAAATTATGAAAAATCCAGTAAAAGCAGCTCTGTTCCTCCTTATCGGGGGGGGGGGTAAGCGCTCAAACGCTGCAAACAGCAGAAAGCGAGGGCAGCAGTACGCATAATCAACAACATACTAAGCCCCGAGGAGCTTACGTAGCCTGTATAGATGACATGGCTGCACAAGTGGTTGCTGAAAACAACGATCCCAATCAAAGTGCCCTTTTCAATAATATGATTTCGGCTGCCCAAACCTACCAAATGAATTATCTGGCTTTCTTCGGGGCCAATGAAGTGGTAAATGCTTCACCAGCGGATAGTGCTAATGAAATAGCTCTGAGGGAAATACTGAAAGAGACGCGCAATCAATTGCCGGGCATAGAGCTTGGTGTAGTAATTGGGAACGCAAATAACTTCTCCGATTTCGAGACCAGCGACATCCAGTTTGCGCCTTCATCCACGCGAATATGTGAACCTCCTGAAGGAACATCCTTAAGTTCCCAACAACTAATGGATTTGATGAATCCATCAAACCCAACTAATTCGGAAATTTACCGAGCAGAGGTACTCAAGTTTGTGGCCCGCTTGTTTAAATATTTCAATGGTTCCTACACAACTGGGCAAACCCAATTAAATTCTACCAACAATAATCACACGGGGTCTAAAGATGATGACATCCAAAGGCAAGCTGCACCGTATGAGCCTCCTGAAAGGGGAGACTATTTTGATTGGGTCTCTTTAGATCATGAGTATTGGGTAGGCTCCAAAGCAGCTCAATATGGCACAAATTCACAAGTTCTGGAAAATAGTGACGTAGATCAGGCCTACAATGATCATAAATTGATATTAGATGCGATTCAGTCCCTATTATCTACATCCCTTCTTGGATGCTATGCCCAGGTAGAGTCTTACGAGAGCATTATTAGAACGTCCTACCCTATAATTGATGGTGCGCATACGAGCTATATTAGTACTCCTTTAAATATGCAAGCGCACGATTTAAGTGCAAGAGTTGATCGGATATTAGCGAATCACTATTTTCAATGGCCTGAAACAATAGATGATCGCTATTGCCATGCCATAGAAGCGTGGGGTCATCATGCGGCATCGGCTACAGCTATTTGGCCAGCCTTTTCGGTAGAGCGGTCTGATGAGGCTAAGACGTACTGCCCTTCAGGAGACAGCACTTATTGGAATGATTTTCTAGGCTGGTTTATGGATCCATCTTTGCCATGTGTAACCGGTCATCCTTGCACCTCTTTAGACCCAAATGCTCCTTATGATGTAGATGAAATTGAAGATGTATACCTTAATGAGATTAAAACATCCAACTGGAGCTGTAAAGCGGAAGTTGGAAGTTACCAGCCTGCTGGCTTTATGTGGTTTATTCTTCACCTTATGGATGAGCAGGGTGTGGTAAAGAAAAGAGGTTCAGTTTCCAATAATACAAACCCGTTAAGAGTATATCCCAATCCAGTTTCCCAGAAATTAAACCTCCCTGTAAATTCCGACCTGGTTAATGTATTTAGCGCAACGGGACATCGCATGCCTATTCACATGAATGGGAGTCAGCTTAGCGTAGAAGATTATCCTGAAGGGCTCTACATATTACATTTTAAGGAAAAAAACCGATTCGTTAAAATAAAAGTTCAACACCAATGAAATCAGTTACAGCAAGCGTAATACTTTTCAACCTACTGTTTGTGGGGCTGGCATTTGGCCAACCTTTACAAACGGTGCGGATTGATAACGATACGAAGGAACTTGATGGCCAGAGTTGCCTCCATCACTCAGGAAAAATTCTTCTCAACTGGAACTATCCCCGGCTTAATCGCTTAGCAGATGGTTTTGGCTTTGTGTTTTTGGATACTTCCCTGGGGATTTATAGCCAGTATAGTTCTTTTGGTTATAGCGACCCCAACTTGCCGCCTCCTTATGCTTTTGAGGCCTTTCAGGGAGGCGATGTGTACGGCCGTAACCCTTCCAATCAGATAGTGAAGTATGACAACCAGGGCCCGATCCGAATGACTACCGACACCCTTGCGCATCCTTTTCCTGTAGCCTTTCCCGGAAATAACAGCCTTCTTACCTTGAAGTATTCTTCCGTCAACCCGCAAAAAATGGCTTGTAGCCTTTATAAGCTGGGCAGCAATACTATAACTACCAGGCAATTGCCGGTACCAGACCATACGTTTCCATCCTGGGCCAAAGGGAGCGAGGATTTTTTCCGGGTGCAGTTAGAGAAAAAAAACGGTGTAACGGCGGTGTTTATGGATACCAATTTTGCCTTGATTGATTCGTTTTACGTTGCGGATAGTCTTCATTATTCGACTCCCGGTATGGATCTTGGCGTTGTTGAAATTGATAAAATGGATAATAATCTATATCTTGTAAAAGGGGGATACTTACCGCTTTACCCTTCGAGCGTAACAATCGTAAATACTTACTCATATATTCTGGATAGAAAAACGGGTGATACTTCCCTATTTATGGTTAATAAATTTGATTCTATTCAGAGGCTAAATGATTATTTGGTTCAGATAAAATATTCAAATTTCGGGGAAATAATAGGCTATGGCAATGCAAAAATGAAATCCGGCGGCCGCCAGTCATCAGATTGGATTCACTTTAAAGTAGCTGACACCGCCGGCCAAGAGCTTATAGATACCCTTTTTCAGTTTGTGCCAGGTAGGAGCAGTGAGATATTTGATGTAGTGCCTTTGGATAAGGGGCGCTATATCCTTATCGGCTCGGTAATAGATTACGGAGATTCACCAAGCCCTGAAAAGGACTTGATATTTCAAAAGATCGATCTGCAAACCTGGAAACCGGTGGGCTTAGAGGAGGCTTTCGCCCTGGCTCCCCTTAGTGTCTTCCCAATTCCGGCTCAAAACATTCTTCGACTTAAGACCCCAGCGCCTCTGGCCCGCTACCGGCTTTTGGGTAGGGAGGGCCAAATCCTGGCCAGCGGGGAAGTAAAAGGCAAGCAAATTCCCGTAGCCGCGCTTCCCCCAGGCACTTACTTGCTGGAGGTACAAAGTGGGCAGGGAGATAGCTGGATAAAGAAAGTACAAATCGCTCGCTAAAAAATAGAAGCAAGAGATAATAGGCCGGATAAGGCGGGTTTACACGCCACGCCTTATGCGGCTTGCTTTTATTTTGCAGACCAGATTCAGGCCGCTGTTGATTATTTTGTGAATAAGCACTTCAGAGATGGTACCTTTATACTCCGGCATTATCTACTTTAGAAATGCCAAAACAGTAAGCTTTATGATGGAAGAAGACGATCATCTCGATTTGTTCGCTTTGCTCGATCGTTTCGAATCCCTGCTGGACTCTCATAGTGAGATGTACCATGACCTGGATGAATACGAACTGGTAACCGATTATTACGCCGAGATGGGCAAGCCCAAAAAAGCCCTCCGGATCCTCGAAATGGCCCTGGCGCAGCATCCCTACGCCCCCGTGCTTCGGGTGCGCAAGGTGCAAGTGCTCTCGGCCATTCAGCGATTTAATGAGGCCCGCGAGGAATTGGAAAATCTTTCCCAGCAAGCGCCGGACAGCTACGAGCTCTACACGGCGCGGGCGGTATTTTACAGCCGCAACGGGCAGCACCAAAAGGCCATCCAGTACTACCAGAAAGCCCTGCCCCTGGCCGAATTTCCCGAGGACGTACACAGCATGCTGGCCCTGGAACATCAATTATTAGGGCAATATGACGAGGCGATTCACTTTTTGCGCAAGGTCCTTACCGATAATCCGCAGGACGAAGTAGGCCTTTACAACATTGCGCTCTGTTTTGATATGCTGAACCGCTACGAAGAAGGCATTGCTTTTTTTGAAGACTTCATTGAGCGCAACCCTTACTCCGAAGTAGCCTGGTACCATTTGGGCATGTTCTTCCGGAGCCAGCGGGAATTCGATAAGGCCCTCTGGGCCATGGATTATGCAATTCTCATAGACGAATATTTCAGTGCGGTGTACTTTGAAAAGGCGGAAATTCTGGAATCTACTTACCGCTTCCAGGAAGCGATAGATACCTACGAGCAAACCATTCGCTTTGAGGGGCCTTCGGGCTATGCGTACTACCGCATAGCGGGGTGCTACCAGGCCTTGCACAACCGGCAAAAAGCGATAGCCCATTACACCAAAGCCGTTCAAGAAGATGAAGAACTGGACGGTGCTTATCATGAGCTGGCCCTGCTCAGTGATGAGGATGAGCAGTGGGAAGAAGCCATCTATTTTATTAACCGTGCCCTGGAGTTGGACCCGGAAAACATTTCTTACCTCTTCATCAGCGCGGATATTCACCGCCGGGGAGGGCGGCTCGATGAGGCGGCTATTTTTTATGATACCCTCGAAGAAGCAGGCGTCAATGAGGCTAAGCTCTACATCGACTACGCGGAGTTGCTTTTTGACATGTGCGAGTTTCAGTCAGGAATGGAAAAGCTCTACGAAGGGGTGCGCCAGCAGCCCGAATCTTCCGAGATGAATCTCCGTTTGGCTGGCTATTTGCTGCTGCTGGACGAGCAGGATCGCGGGGCTGACTTTCTTCAAAAAGGACTGGCGCTTGACGGGGGAGCCAAGCTTTGGTTTACCGAGCTTTTTCCCAAGCTTCGCAAGCATCCCGTAGTGGAGCAGATTTTGGGAAAATACTAGTGGTGTAGCAAGCTAGAGCACTGGGGCAGCCCATTATCCAGGCGTAGTGCAGGTTTGGCAAATGATCACTTTCCTCCTGGGGAACTGTATTGGAAATGGTGTAGGTTTTGTCGTGGAGTACTTGAAATCCCTTCCTGCACCTGCTTTTTGAATGAAGGGGGTATCGGCTAAAAGCTTAAGCTTAGCACAATAAAGTTCCGCGCAGTCGTTTCGGGCCGAGCGGGTGCAGCGCGCCAGGCCGGTGCGGCGGCGCCGGTAAAAAAAAACCCGCCTCTTATGGAGAGACGGGTATTTTGCTTTGCGGCTCGAAGAGCGGCGGAAAGTCCTAAGTTCTTAAAGAACTGCCAGGGCCGCGTCGTAATTGGGCTCTTGCCCTATCTCGGGCACCTGCTCACTGTGGACTACCTGACCGTTTTCGTCTATCACTACTACTGCGCGAGAAAGAAGACCGGTAAAAGGCCCTTCCGTAATGGTGACCTGATAGTCTTGGCTAAACTTTTGGTCTTTATACTCGGAGAGGGTTTCCGCCTTGTCAATTCCCTCGGCCCCGCAAAAACGTTTGTGCGCAAAGGGCAAGTCCTTGGAAATATTCAGCACGGCTACGCCGTCCATCTGACCGGCTTTTTCGTTAAAAGTGCGCACGGAAGCGGCACATACATCGGTATCAATGCTGGGGAAAATGTTGAGCACTACTTTTTTACCGCGGTAATCGCTCAAGTGGCGATCCTCCAAATCGGCGTTAGTGAGTTTAAATTCGGGCGCGGGGTCCCCTTTTTGAGGGATTTCGCCCGCGGTGCGGATGGGATTGCCTCCCAGGGTAATTTCAGCCATAGTGGTTTAGGGGTTTATGAGAATTTAGTTTACTACCATAATTGCTGGCTACGCTATATTGTTTAGGGAATTTTCCTGGGCCGGCGCGCCTACATTTGGCCGGAAGGCCCCGTCTAAAACTGCACAATGAGCCCCACGGAAGGCAGCGTAGTGCCGGTTTCGTTTTCCAATAGCTCGGTGCGGTAGCGCTGGGCGCCGGTGTCGGGATCAGTAAAGGTGATGTCCTGGCCGCTGCTGTTCTGCTGCGGTACCAGGTAGGGGACGCCGGGAATGCTCTCGCCCAGTAAGTTGCGTACGTCCAAGTACAGATTGAGACTCCACTGGGGGAAAAACCATTTTTTATCTATGCGGATGTTTATCCGGTTGAAGCTTTCAAAACGCTTTTCGTTAAGCCGGCTGTAATCAGGGAGGCCGCGGCGATTGACGTTGTAGACGTTTACCAGGCTGGAGGTGTAACGGTCTATGGGGGTGTAAGGGCCACCGCCGAGGCACTGGTATTGCAGGCCTACTTCCCAGTTTTGTCCCCACTTTTTGCCGGCGGTGAGGGTGATGATGTTGCCATTGTCCCAGGCGGAGGGGGTAAGCTCGCCGTTGGCGTCTTCAAACTGGCTGGAAACCAGGGTATAAGCTAGCGTGCCAAAAAAGCCTTTGTAGAGTTTCTGTTGGTAGAGTACCTCCAGGCCGGTGGCGCGGCCGCTTTGGGTAGAGGTGGCGGGTTCATTGCCTATTACGCCAAAATCACTGCCCAAATTGGCCAAAGTAAGTCCGCGCTCGGTGAGGAAGGGATAGCGGGCGTAATCCTTGAAAAAGCCTTCTACGCTCACCTTTGCGTTGAAAGGCAGGTAATAGGAGAGGCCGGCTACGTAATGCTGCGTGCGGATGTAGCGCAGGTTTTTGTTTACCAGGGTGCCGTTGGTGTCGCGGAAGCCCAGGGCTGTAAAAGGAGGGAGCTGGTAGTAGACATTGTAGTTCGCATTGAGCGACAGGTTTTCGGTGAGGTAGTAGCTCAGGGCCAGCTTCGGGGAGAAGTGGTTTAGGGGATTGGCCATAGGCGCATTGAAGGTATTGCCATCCACGCGCAAGCCGGCGGTGAGGTTGAGTTTTTCCTTGAAGAAGGAGCGGTTAATGCTGCCGAAGGCGGCGTATTCATATTCTCGTAGCCGGGTACTGTAGCTACGGGCTCCCAGGCCGGGCGGGCCCCGAAGGTCTTCTTCATCGGTAATGTATTTGATCTCTTCGAAGCCGGCCCCGGCCTTGATTTGATAGGGGCCTAGATTGGCGATATGTTCCAGCCGCAGCTTATTTTCGATTTGGCGCGACTGGTAGTCATAGAGCTGCCGCCCGTTTTCCCGGTCGTTGTCCTCAAATTTAAAGGCGGAGTTGTCCAGCATAAAGCGGCTAAGGATCACGTTGGTATAGCCGTTTTGGCCAAAGTGGGTGTACTTGGCCCCAATGCTGTAGTTCCATTGTTCGTTTACGGGCAGAGAGGCCAGCTGGTAACGTTGGGCGCGGGTGTCATTAGCATCGGTATTGAGCTTAAAGTTGTCAATGGCGCCCAGCCCCAGGACGATCAGGCGGTTTTTCTTATCGAAGCGGTGGGTTACTTTAAATTGAAAATCATTGTAGGTGGGGAGGAAAGGAAGTTCCAATACATCGAATAAAAACTGCAGATAACTCCGCCGGGCGGAGGCCAGGAAGGTGGTGCTGTCGCCCAGAGGACCTTCTAGGGTAAGGCCTACCTCGGAGGCCCCTACCTGGAAAGTGCCGCCCAGGCGGTCGTCTCGGCCCTCTTTAAGCTGTAAATCCAGCACGCCGCTCAGGGCATTGGCCTTATTCACGGGAAAGGAGGAGGTGTAGAGATCTACCCCGCGGATAAAGTTTACATTGATAAGCCCTACGGGACCACCGCTGCTGCCCTGGGTCGAAAAGTGATTTATAGCGGGAATTTCGATGCCATCCAGATAAAAGGCGTTTTCATTGGGGGCCCCGCCGCGGATGATCACGTCATTCCGGAAATTGGGGGTACTGGCCACCCCTGGTAGCGATTGGATAACCAGGGAAATGTCCTGATTGCCCCCTGGGTTTCGACGTATTTCGTTTATCCCCAGGCTACTTACGGATACCGGGCTGGTTTTTTCCCGGGTAAATTGTTGCTGGGCCGAAACTTCTACCGTTTCCAATTGGGCTGCACTGGGCTCCAGGGCAAAATTTACCGTAGTAGGCTTGGCGGTGGTGGCCTGTACTTCAAACTGAGTTTGACTTTTATAGCCCACAAAAGAGGCGCTAAGGTTGTACAAGCCGGGGCTCACTTCCAGCCGGAAGGTGCCGTCTTCGTTGGTAGTTGCTCCTTTTTCCAGTGATTTGATCACCACATTGGCAAAAGGCAGCGGCTCATTAGAAGCCTGATCGGTTACTCTGCCTTTGATCACGGCCGTTTGGCTCCATCCGGTGGCCGTAATTAGCACCAGGCCCAGTAGGCCCATCACTTTTTGCATGGTAGCGTGCGCGCTTCGGTTTTCGTTTTGCATTAATGGAATGCCGCTTGTATGGGTCTTTAGTAAAGCCCTTCCTTAGGGTCGGCTATTGATACCCTTGGGGAGGCTGTCTTGTTCATACGCCTGCAGGAGGCGGGTCACCGGCTGCTGAGCGGCCGGTGTATTTTCTGGGTTGCTGAGGTAAAGTTCCACCAGCGGGCCTTTTAGCTGCAGGTTTTTTTGTTTGGCATACTGGCGCAGGGCTTGATAGGCTTTTCCCCGTTGTGGGTAAGGGCCCCGGTAAAGCACCTCCAGGGCGGGCTGTTCTTGCGTATTGCCGGCCTGAATGGGGCCATTTGCCCTTCGGCTTGCTTTACTGGGCAAAGCCACGCTCAGGATCGCCGGGCGGGCCGTATCGCCCCAGCGCTGATAGAGGGCCAGGGGCGCATAGTAAGCGGTATCAAAATCCGCGCCCAGAAAGTCGTATATCTGTAAGAAGCGTTCCGCCATGTAGTTTTCCGTTATTTCACCGGGTGGGACCGTATCCGGTAAGCCGTAATAATGAATAGCCGGCATACGCGTTTCGGCCACCGGGAAAGCTCCCTCGGTACCTTCGAGGTGGCGTTTGAGCGCCGCCAAAGCATCGCCGTAAAAGGCTTTCACTTGCCGGCCCATAAATACCCCAATAACCCGCTCCAGGTAGCCGTATTCTGCTTGTAATTCCCATTGAATAACGGTCCCCGTATCGCTACTTTCTATCGTCCATAAGCTCACGCCGGGCTGCAGTCCTCTGAATTTAATGGAGGTGCGCAGGCTATCTGGCGCGCTGCTTGCCGTGAAGGCATGCTGTCCCACCAGCTCTCCGTATTGAAACTGATAGGCTCCCTCCGGAGCCGTGGTGGTTTCCAAGTACTTGTAATCTACGCTACTATCACGCATGGCCCAGGGACTCCAGGCTTCCCAGTGGCTAAAGTCGGCCAGCTCCTCATAAGCCTCTTGCGGGCTTACTTGAACCCTTATACGCTCTTGTACAAACAAGCGGGACGGCAGGAAAAACATCCATATAAGATAGGCCAGGGCCAGGAGTAAGAGTAGAATTAAGACGCCTCTAAGGACTTTCATAGTGTTGGTTTAGCGTTATTCCTGGGCAAATGTAAACTTTTTGGGCTTTAGCCCTGCTGCGCCGCTCTGGGGATTCTTCTTGAGGCCTTCGGCCAAATGTGCCCTTGCTCGCTAGCGTATCTCCCCTTTTAGATTTAATGTAAATCATTTAAGTACAGCATTTTGTTATTTAAGAGGGGAGGTAATTTTTAGTAGAAATGCCCCCCTAGCGGAGAATAGACTTGCTTTTCCTTTTAGAGCCGGGAAAAGGGCTTATTTTTGCCGCATGCACAAATCCATCCTGATCCTCGATTGCGGCTCTCAGTATACGCAGTTGATCGCACGGCGCATTCGGGAATTGAACATCTACTGTGAGATCGTTCCTTTCTCCCAGACGGATTCTATCCCCGAGCACGTGCAAGGCGTGATTATAAGCGGAAGTCCCGCTTCCGTGGGCGACCAGGCGGCACCTTCTCTGGACCTCTCGGCCATCCGCGGCCGCTATCCTCTGCTGGGCATTTGCTACGGTGCCCAGTACTTGGCCCGTCAGGCAGGTGGTAGCGTGGAAGCTTCAGACTCTCGCGAGTACGGACGTGCTCGCTTAGGTCAAATAAATGCAAAGTGTGCGCTTTTCACAGATATTCCAGAAGATACCCAAGTGTGGATGAGCCATGGGGATACCATTCTTAAGCTCCCCGATGGTTTTGATACCGTAGCCAGTACGCAGGATGTGGAGCTGGCGGCTTATCAGGTATCCGGCGAATCTACTTTCGGCATTCAGTTTCACCCGGAGGTCTATCATACCACTTACGGCCGCCAATTGCTGCAAAACTTTGCCGAGGATATTTGCGGCTGTCCGCCAGACTGGACCCCCGCTTCCTACGTACAGGAGACAGTTGCCAGGCTCCGGGAAAAACTGGGCGAAGACCATGTAGTGCTGGGCTTATCCGGCGGCGTGGATAGCACCGTTACCGCTGTTTTGCTTTCCCAGGCCATCGGCGAGCAACTGCACTGTATCTTCGTTAATAACGGCCTGCTGCGCAAAGATGAATACCAACTCGTACTGGATCAGTACCGGGAAATGGGCCTAAATATCAAAGGAGTAGATGCCCGCGATCGTTTCCTCAAGGCACTGGAAGGCGTAAGCGATCCCGAAAAGAAGCGCAAGATAATCGGCCGGGTTTTCATCGAAGTTTTTGAAGACGAAGCCACCGCCATAAAGGACGTCAGTTGGCTCGCCCAGGGCACCATTTACCCAGACGTTATTGAGTCCGTCTCCGTAAATGGCCCCAGCGCCACCATCAAGAGCCACCACAACGTAGGAGGGCTCCCCGAAAGAATGCATCTCAAAGTGGTAGAACCCCTTAACACCCTATTCAAAGACGAGGTCCGGCGGGTGGGCCGAGAATTAGTGATCCCCGAGCCCTTGCTGGGAAGACATCCCTTTCCCGGGCCCGGCCTGGCCATTCGCATCCTGGGGCCAATCAGCGCCGAGCGGGTCGCTTTATTGCAAGAGGTAGACCATCATTTTATTCAGGGGTTGCGTGATTTTGATCTGTATGATCAGGTATGGCAGGCCGGTGCCATGCTGCTTCCCATCCAGTCTGTAGGAGTCATGGGCGATGAGCGCACCTACGAAAGCGTTGTAGCCCTTCGGGCCGTTGAAAGTACGGACGGTATGACCGCCGACTGGGTTCATCTACCTTACGAGTTTCTCTCTGCCATCTCCAATAAAATTATCAACCGTGTAAAAGGGGTTAACCGCGTGGTCTACGATATCAGCTCTAAGCCCCC
>CAJXMS010000026.1 GCA_913056475.1 uncultured Bacteroidota bacterium | reverse complement strand
TCGCGGAGAATGCTAAGAGCGCAGGATTAGAATTCTGCACTTTTGACCGCGGGGGTTACCGCTACCACGGACGCGTCAAAGCCCTGGCAGAGGGGGCACGAGAAGCTGGACTCAAATTTTAGAATAGGAGCGATGATCAAAGGACACAAAAATATTGAACGGGTAAAACCAAGCGGTCTGGAACTAACCGACCGGGTGGTAGGCATCCAAAGGGTGACTAAAGTAACCAAAGGTGGGCGCGCTTTCGGATTTTCCGCCATTGTAGTAGTTGGAGATGAAAATGGCGTGGTTGGTTACGGATTGGGTAAGTCTAAGGAAGTATCTGAAGCCATTCAAAAAGGCATCGAAGACGCTAAGAAGAACCTGGTGCGGATCCCCCTGGTAAAAAATAGTATTCCTCACCCTCAAGCCGGGAAATACGGTGGGGCCAAGGTCTACCTTCGGCCCGCTTCCAACGGTACCGGTGTTATCGCTGGCGGTGCGATGCGTGCTGTTCTGGAAAGCCTGGGAGTGCATGACGTGTTGGCCAAATCGAAAGGTTCCTCCAATCCTCATAACGTGGTTAAAGCAACCATGGACGCGCTCTTATCGCTCCGGGATGCTGCAGATGTAGCCAAAACACGCGGTATCTCCGTGGAGAAAGTATTTAACGGTTAGCCCCGAATTCCAAGAATTATAGCCATGGCCAAGATAAGAATTTCCCAAAAGCGCAGTCAAATAAAGCGTCCGCAGTCCCAAAAGCGCACCTTGCAGGCGCTAGGCTTGCGGAAAATGAATCAAACGGTAGAGGTAGAAGCTACGCCGCAAATCCAGGGTATGGTGAGAAAGGTAAATCACCTTCTGGAAGTGGAGCACCTCAAGTAACACCAGTTAAAACACGCACGAAATGGAACTAAATAATCTGAAACCAGCCCAAGGTTCTACCGCCTCCCGCAAACGAATTGGAAGGGGTGAAGGAAGTGGACATGGTGGTACCGCTACACGTGGACACAAGGGGGCTAAGTCCCGGAGTGGTTACAAAACCAAAATTGGTTTTGAAGGTGGTCAAATGCCCCTCCAACGTCGTGTCCCCAAGTTTGGATTCCGGAATCACAACCGAGTAGAGTATAACGGAGTAAACCTAGATCTTATTCAGCGGCTCGTTGATGAGAAAAAGATTGAAGAAGAGCTCACCCCCGAAAAGTTGCAAGCCAATGGTATCCTGAGTAAGGGGAAGCTACTCAAAATTTTGGGCCGAGGGGAGTTAAAGGCCAAACTTCAGGTGAAGGCCCATGCTTTTTCCGCCTCGGCCAAAAAGGCAATTGAGGATGCCGGCGGTCAAGCTGAAACCCTCTAAGATATTTTAGTATGAAACGACTCGTTGAGACAGTAAAGAATATATGGGCCATTGAAGAGCTAAGGGATAAAATTCTACTTACGCTTGGTTTGTTATTGATCTACCGCCTGGGGTCCAATGTGGTACTGCCCGGTATTAATACCGATAGCCTGGCTCAGCTTCAGTCTCAATCATCCTCAGGTTTGCTGGGTATCCTTAATGCATTTACCGGTGGCGCGTTTGCCAACGCCTCTATTCTGGCCCTGGGGATTATGCCCTACATCTCAGCGAGTATTGTCATTCAATTGCTGGGCATGGCCGTGCCGTCTGTCCAGAAAATGCAAAAGGAAGGAGAAAGTGGTCGACGGAAATTAAATCAAATTACCCGCCTACTTACGATCGGTATAACTGCTGCTCAGGCCCCGGGTTACATCGCTAACCTGATGAATCAAAATGTGGCTATTTCTATGCCACCTCAACTCTTTTGGATCACTTCCATTATTGTGTTGGTGGCGGGAACAGTTTTTGCCATGTGGCTGGGTGAGCGGATAACCGATAAAGGTATTGGAAATGGGATTTCCCTTCTCATCATGGTGGGGATAATTGCCAGCTTACCCCAGGCTTTTCTACAGGAATTGGTCTCCAAATTTGAGCAAGAAGGAGGAGGCCTGGTCCTTTTTGTGGTGGAAATTGCCGCTCTCCTAATCGTGATACTTTTGGCGGTAGCCCTCGTGCAAGCGGTGCGGCGTGTGCCGGTGCAATACGCCAAGCGTGCTTCCAGCGGGCGGGCGCTGGAAGGGAGCATGGCGCGGCAGTACATTCCCCTAAAGGTAAATGCCTCCGGAGTCATGCCTATCATTTTTGCCCAGGCCATCATGTTTATTCCCATTACGGTGCTTTCTTACAGTGGCTTGGAGTCCGGGAATGCGAGCTGGCTCGTCTCTATGTTTAGCAACATTCAAGGCTTTGGGTACAATCTGGTTTTTGCCATCCTCATTATACTTTTTACGTATTTCTACACCGCCATTCAAGTAAATACCAATCAGATGGCGGAAGATCTAAAACGCAGTGGAGGATTTATCCCTGGCATAAAACCAGGTAAGCCTACCGCAGAATTTTTGGATACGGTTCTTAGCCGGATCACCTTACCCGGATCCATATTTTTGGCGGCATTGGCGGTATTGCCAGCCTTTGCCATGGCAGCGGATGTCAATACACAATTTGCCTACTTCTACGGGGGCACTAGCTTGCTTATTATGGTGGGGGTGGTGCTGGATACGCTGCAGCAAATTGAAAGTTATCTGCTCAACCGCCACTACGACGGGCTTATGAAGTCCGGAAAATTAAAAGGGAGAACCGTAAGCGCATTTTAAAAGTACGCAGAGGCAAACGTTTATTATGGCTAAACAGGCATCAATAGAACAAGACGGAACCATCGTAGAAGCTCTGAGCAACGCCATGTTCAGAGTGGAACTGGAAAACGGCCACGTTATCACCGCTCACATATCTGGCAAAATGCGGATGAACTACATAAAGCTTTTACCGGGCGACAAGGTTAAACTGGCTATGTCGCCCTACGACTTAACCAAAGGAAGAATCACTTACAGATACTAATCAACATGAAGGTACGTGCATCACTAAAGAAAAGAAGTTCGGACTGCAAAATTGTTCGGCGCAAGGGACGCTTGTACGTGATTAACAAGAAGAATCCCAAGTTTAAACAACGACAAGGCTAAGAAAGAAGCATTATGGCTAGAATTGCTGGTATAGATTTACCGAAAAATAAGCGGGGAGTTATTGCACTCACCTACATTTATGGGGTGGGGCATACCCGGGCGGCTGAAATCCTGGAAAAAGCCCAAATTGATCCTAATAAAAAAGTGCATGACTGGGACGATACCGAATTGACTTCTCTGCGGGGCATCCTTAGCGACGAGTACACGGTAGAGGGCGAGCTGCGTTCTGAATATCAACTCAACATAAAGCGCCTGATGGTCGTCGGTTGTTACCGCGGCATTCGGCATCGGAGTGGTTTGCCATTGCGGGGACAGCGAACCAAGAATAATTCCCGTACGCGGAAAGGTCGTCGTAAGACGGTAGCCAACAAGAAGAAAGCCGTAAAATAATAAAGTAGAGCATGGCCAAAAAAGCTGCAACTAAGACCTCAAAAAAGCGCAATGTAGTGGTAGAGGCCGCTGGCGAAGCCCACGTGAGCGCTACATTTAATAACATCATCATTTCCCTGACCAACTCTAAGGGCCAAGTGATCTCTTGGTCTAGTGCGGGGAAAATGGGCTTCCGGGGCTCTAAGAAGAATACGCCCTATGCTGCCCAGGTAGCGGCGGAAGATTGTGCCGGAAAAGCAAAGGAACTCGGCCTTAAAAAGGTAAAGGTTTACGTGAAAGGGCCCGGCAATGGACGGGAGTCCGCTATCCGAAGCATTCACAATAACGGGATAGAAGTAACGGAGATCGTTGACGTTACGCCTATGCCCCACAATGGCTGTCGTCCACCCAAGCGCAGAAGAGTATAAAATTTTATAATCCTCAAAAAATTCATCATGGCAAGATACAGGGGACCTAAAACCAAAATAGCCCGCAAATTCGGCGAAGCCATTTTTGGTCCGGATCGATCCTTTGAAAAAAAGAATTATCCTCCCGGACAGCATGGCGCTTCTCGCCGCCGCGGGAAAAAATCAGAGTACGCTACGCAGTTGGCTGAAAAACAGAAAGCGAAGTATAGTTACGGCATTTTGGAGCGTCAATTTGAGAACCTATTCAAAAAGGCTTCTCAATCAAAGGGCATTACCGGTGAGGCGCTCTTGCAGCTTTGCGAGACACGGCTTGATAATATCGTGTTCCGCCTTGGTGTAGCCCCCTCTCGCCGGGCCGCCCGTCAACTCGTAGGACATCGTCATATTACGGTGAACGGAGAGATCGTAAACATCCCGTCTTATCAGGTAAACCCGGGCGACAGAGTAGGAGTGCGCGAGAAGTCCAAGTCAATGACGGTCATCACCGAGGCCTTGGGCACTCGAAGCGATCGTTATGAATGGTTGGAGTGGAACGCCGCCACTTTCGAAGGGAAGCTTTTAAGTGTTCCCATGCGGGAGCAAATCCCCGAAAACATCAAAGAGCAACTGATCGTGGAGCTCTACTCCAAGTAATCCATTAAGTAATAACCTCTTTCAATTATAAAACCTATGGCCATCTTAAATTTCCAAAAGCCAGATCAGGTTATCATGAACCACGCCAGCGAAACCGAAGGCCAATTCGAGTTTCGTCCGCTGGAGCCTGGCTACGGCCTTACCGTGGGCAACGCCTTGCGCCGGGTCCTCCTCTCCTCACTGGAGGGTTTTGCTTTCACTTCTGTTCGTATCGAAGGGGTTGATCACGAGTTTTCTACCATCAAAGGAGTGGTGGAAGACGTTACCGAAATCGTCCTGAATCTCAAACAAGTACGCTTTAAGCGCCAAATTGAGGATCAAGAAGAGGAAAAAATTTCCCTGACCATCTCCGGGCAAAAGCAACTGAAGGCCGGTGACCTGGGCAAGCAATGTACCGCTTTCCAGGTACTCAACCCCGAATTGGTCATCTGCAATATGGATGAGTCCGTCAAACTAAACCTCGAGCTGGTTATTGAAAAAGGGCGGGGCTACGTACCTGCTGAGGTCAATAAAAACCCGGACGCCCCCATCGGGACCATTGCCATCGATGCTATCTACACGCCTATCAAAAACGTGAAGTACAGCATCGAAAACTTTCGGGTAGAGCAGAAGACCGACTATGAAAAACTTCTGCTTGACATCACTACCGACGGCAGTATTCATCCCAAGCAGGCACTTACGGAAGCGGCCAAGACGCTTATACAGCACTTCATGCTGGTGAGTGACGAAAGCATTAGCGTAGAAGAAAGCGAAACGGTGGAGCCCGATAACTACGACGAAGAAATACTCCACATGCGCCAATTGCTTAAAACCAAGCTGAACGATATGGAGCTTTCCGTGCGCGCGCTCAACTGCCTCAAGGCGGCCGAAGTGGAAACCCTCGGCGACCTGGTGACCCATACCAAAAGTGATCTTATGAAGTTCCGAAACTTCGGGAAAAAGTCTCTCACGGAGCTGGACGAGCTCATCGAGAGCAAAGGACTCTCTTTCGGTATGGATATTTCTAAATACAAACTGGATAAGGACTAATCTCCCATGCGACACGCCAATAAAACCAAATATCTCGGCCGCAAAGCCCAGCACCGGCGCGCCATGCTGGCCAATATGGCTAGCTCCCTAATTGAGCACAAGCGTATAAACACTACCGTGGCCAAGGCCAAGGCGCTCAAGCGCTACGTAGAACCCCTGATCACAAAATCCAAGGAAGACAATACCCACAACCGCCGGGTGGTATTTAGCTATCTGCGCGATAAAAATGCCACCGCAGAGCTCTTCCGGGAAGTGGTGGATAAAGTGGGAGACCGTCCCGGAGGCTATACCCGCATTATCCGCACCGGCAACCGCTTAGGAGACAACGCCGAGATGTGCCTCATCGAGCTGGTAGATTTCAACGAACTTTATACGGGCAGCAAAAAAGAGAAATCCAAATCTCGCCGCCGCCGTAGAGGAGGTAGCAAGAAAACCGGTGATGCGGCCGCCAAGGAAGGTTCTGCGCAAGCGCAAACGGATGATGCCTCCCCAGCGAAAGAGGAATCCACCGCTGAAAAGCAGAAATCCCCCCAAGCTGATGAAACGAAAACAGCCAGCG
The DNA here is from genome assembly GCA_913056475.1 of uncultured Bacteroidota bacterium. Lineage (GTDB taxonomy): Bacteria > Bacteroidota > Bacteroidia > Flavobacteriales > Schleiferiaceae > CAJXMS01. The sequence continues at coordinate 7,709 of CAJXMS010000026.1, read as the reverse complement.
CTCCAAAAGAGGCTGGCTCCAAAGGGGAGGAGTCCCCATCCGCCCCCAAGGAAGACGGTAATGAGGCCAAGCAGTAACAGGCCCCTTTTCCTTTTATCCGAAAAAGGGATAAGTGCTCTCCGTGGTGCTTATCCCTTTTTTTTGGATTGCCCTTTACCCCGTAACTTTGAAGCGCTATGAGTAAGAATTTTGAACCCCGTCCCCGAGCCGTTGTCATCCTGCAGGATGGAACCCTTTTCTGGGGCCGTGCCACCGGTTTGGATGGCACCGCCACCGGAGAAATATGCTTTAACACCGGCATGACGGGCTACCAGGAGATCTTCACCGATCCCAGTTACTTTGGCCAGATAATGGTTACTGCTACCGCCCACATTGGCAATTACGGTGTTAAAGATGATGAAGTAGAATCAGATGGCATCAAGATAGCCGGCCTTATCTGTAAAAACTTTAGCCAAAAGCATAGCCGGGCTTCCGCCAATAGCTCCCTGGCAAGCTATTTCCAACAACATAATAAGGTGCTGATCTCAGATGTAGATACACGGGCATTGGTGCGGCATATTCGTACCAGAGGGGCCATGAACGCCATCATTAGTACCGAGGTAGAAAATATTGCTGCGCTGCGGAAAAAATTGGACCAGGTTCCGTCCATGGAAGGCCTTGAATTGGCTAGCCAGGTAACCACCGCCGAATCCTTCACATTTGGCGCAAGCCGGGCTAAGCACCGCCTGGCCGTGCTCGACCTGGGCGTCAAGCGTAATATCCTGCGCCATTTTGCCCGCCGCGATTGCTTTTTGAAAGTTTTTCCCATGGACACCCCGGCACAGGAAATGCTTGATTGGGAACCCGATGGGCTCTTTATCTCCAACGGACCCGGCGATCCCGCAGCTATGACCCAAACCCTTCAAGTGGTCAATGATATGGTAGCCAGTGGAAAACCCGTTTTTGGTATTTGTTTGGGCCACCAGCTCATTGCCCTGGCGCGGGGCTTGAGTACCTTTAAAATGCATCAGGGGCACCGCGGAATAAATCATCCTGTGCTTAATTTGCAAACGGGTCGAGGGGAAATAACTACTCAAAATCACGGTTTTGCCGTGAGTGCCGAGGCCTTAGAAAGCAGCGAGGAGCTCGAGTGGACCCATAAGCACCTCAATGATCAAGGGGTGCAGGGGCTACGTCTTAAAGATACGCCGGTGAGCAGCGTACAGTACCACCCCGAAGCTTTCCCCGGCCCGCATGATTCCCACTACCTCTTCGATGAATTTGTAGCGCAAATGGCCAAAGCCTGATATTGATCCCGCTCCCCGCTTTTAAAAAACCACCCAAAGCATGACAGACATCCATAAAATAATAGCCCGCCAAATTTTTGATAGCCGTGGTAACCCTACGGTAGAGGTAGACGTCCACACCGAGTGGGGGCACCGTGGGCGCGCCGCGGTGCCTTCCGGAGCCTCTACCGGCGTACACGAAGCGGTGGAATTGCGGGATGGCGGAAAGGCCTTTCACGGGAAAGGGGTAAGCCAGGCCGTAAAAAATGTAAACGAAATTATAGCGCCTGAACTCCTGGGCCACGACGTACGGGATCAGGTGGGTATAGACCATCTTATGCTTAAGCTCGATGGTACCCCCAATAAGGAAAAGCTGGGCGCTAATGCCCTCCTGGCCGTTTCCCTGGCGGTAGCGCATGCGGCGGCCCAGGCCCTGGATCAGCCCCTTTACGCTTACCTCGGTGGGCCTCAGGCCCGTACCCTCCCCGTTCCCATGATGAACATCCTCAACGGGGGCTCCCACGCCGATAATGCCATCGATTTTCAAGAGTTTATGGTTATGCCCTTTGGCGCGAAAAGTTTCTCGCAAGGCCTGCAGTGGGGTACCGAAATCTTTCATCACCTCAAAAAGGTGCTCCAGGAAGGCGGCTACAGTACCAATGTAGGCGATGAAGGCGGCTTTGCCCCCAATTTGAGCTCCAATGATGAAGCCATTAAAACCGTCCTCACCGCCATCGAAAGGGCCGGATTTAAGCCGGGTGTGGATGTATGGATTGCCATGGACGCCGCGGCTTCCGAATTTTACGATGAAAAACAAGAGCGCTACCACCTCCAAAGCACCGGACAAAAGCTAACGCGGGAAGAAATGGTGGACTTCTGGTCTCAGTGGGCCCAGCAGTACCCCCTCATATCCCTGGAAGATGGCCTGCATGAAGATGACTGGAAAGGATGGCAGCAGCTGCATAAAGCCCTGGGAAAGCGGTTGCAGTTGGTAGGCGATGATCTCTTTGTGACCAATGTAAAACGCGTACAGCGGGGCATCGAGGAAGACGTGGCCAATAGCGTACTGGTGAAGGTAAATCAGATAGGCACCCTCACCGAAACCATCGATACCATCCAGCTCGCCCAGCGCCACCATATGACCTGCGTTATCAGTCACCGCAGTGGCGAAACCGAAGACACCACCATTGCCGACCTGGCCGTGGCTCTTCAAACAGGCCAAATCAAAACCGGATCCGCCTCCCGGAGTGACCGTATGGCCAAATACAATCAACTCTTGCGCATAGAAGCCGAGCTCGGCGAAAAGGCCTCCTACCCGGGCAAAAATTTTAAATTTATAACATCCTAATTCTAATCCCTCTAAGCAAAGTAGCATGGATACACTCAAAGATCTCCTCAGCCATAAAATAGGACCTGCTTCCCAGGAAATAAAAGACTTCATCGCCGCCAAAGGCGATCAAACGGTAAGCGAAGTTAAGATCAAACAACTCTACGGCGGTATCCGCGGCGTGACAGCCCTCATTACCGAAACCTCCAAGCTGGACCCCGCTGAGGGAATCCGCTTTCGCGGCTACTCCATCCCGGAGCTTCAGGAAAAGTTGCCCAGCCATCCCGATGGAAAGCAGCCCCTCCCGGAAGCCATTTTCTACCTCCTCTTATTCAATGAGCTGCCCACTGATGAGCAAGCCCTCCAAGTAAGCAAAGACTGGGTAAAGCGTTCCGCCCTGCCCGAGCACGTCTTTAAGACCATCGATGCCCTTCCCCTCCACACCCACCCCATGACCCAGTTTGTCACCGGCATCATGGCCATGCGCACCGAGAGTGAGTTCCACAAAGCTTACCAGGAAGGCATCAATAAAAAAGACTACTGGCAGCCCACTTATGAGGACGCCATGAACCTCATTGCCCGCGTACCGCGGCTGGCCGCTTACATTTATCGCCGCACTTACCATAATGGCGACCACATTGCCCCCGATGAAAGCCTTGATTGGGCCGGAAACTTCGCCCATATGCTAGGCTTTGAAGACGACGGCTTCAAAGAGCTCCTCCGCCTCTACATGACCATCCACAGCGATCACGAAGGCGGCAATGTCTCCGCTCACACCGTCCACCTGGTAGGCTCCGCCCTCAGCGATGCCTATCAGTCCTTTGCCGCCGGTATGAACGGCCTCGCCGGACCCCTCCACGGCCTTGCCAATCAAGAAGTGGTGCGCTGGACCATCCAAATGCGCGAACAGCTCGGAGGCGGGCTTCCCAGCAAGGAAGAAATAGCCCGCTACGTAAAAGATACCATGAGCCAGGGCAAAGTAGTCCCCGGCTTCGGTCACGCCGTACTCCGCAAAACCGACCCCCGCTACACCGCCCAGCGCGAGTTTGCCCTCGAGCACATGCCCCAGGACGAGTTCTTTCAGCTCATCAGCCGTATCTACGAAGTGGTTCCTCCCATCCTCCAGGAAACCGGCAAAATCAAAAACCCCTGGCCCAACGTGGACGCCCACAGTGGCCAGCTCCTGATGCATTACGGGCTCAAAGAATATGACTTTTTCACCGTCCTCTTTGGCGTAGCCCGCAGCCTGGGCACCCTTTCCAGCCTGGTGTGGGACCGCGCCCTCGGCTTCCCCATCGAACGTCCGGGCAGCACCACCACCCAGCTGCTCAAGGAGCAGTACGGCGGCTAAAAAACGCCCCATTCCCATCATTAAACCCGGCTCTGTCCGGGTTTTTTTTGCTTCTTCCTTTTTAGGAGGGCGGCTGCCGCGCTATCCGCTCCTAGTCCTCGCCCCGCCACCACGGGCGGCCAGCGGCTGCGGGGGCTCCTATGGTCGCCTCCTCGCCAGCGGCCGCCCGGGCGGCGGAGCTGCGGGCTATCCGCTCCTATCGCTGCCGCAGGCCCCGCACCTAGCAAGCAGCCCGGCCGTGCCACAGAGGTAGATACCCTGAGAAGGAATGCGCAAAAAAGTAGAAAAATCATTAAAGGCATCCGCTGGCACATTTGGCCGCCAGGCCCCGCCACGCGCCAGAGGGGCAAGGTAACGCACCGGAGGCCCGCCCTTTGCCTTATTTTTGATACTGCCTCGCATATCTTACTTTCGCAAATTATTTGAGCCCGATATTAGCTCTTAAATTTTGGATATGGAAGTGCCATCATTCCCGCAAGCGATCGACTTGGTAGGACAGACGCCCATCGTGGCTGTTCGCCATCTTTTCCCCGAGATTCCCGCCCAAATCACTGCAAAGCTGGAGTATTTTAATCCCGGCCTTTCGGTAAAGGACCGCATAGCACACTACATGGTAGACCAAGCCGAAGCCGCCGGAAAATTAAAACCCGGCGGCACCATTATAGAGTGCTCATCGGGCAATACAGGCATAGGCCTGGCCATGGTGGCTGCAGCCCGGGGGTATCGCTTTATTTGTGTGATGCGAACCACGCACTCTCAAGCCAAAATATCCCTGCTCAAAACCCTGGGGGCGGAAGTAATCATTTGCGATGGCAGCCTGCCCCGTACCCATCCCGAAAGTAGCCACTCCCATGCCGCTAAGCTGGCAGAGGACCTGCCCAATAGTGTGTGGGTAAATCAGTATAGCAATCCGGACAATCCGGAGGCCCATTACCGCTATACCGGTCCCGAAATATGGGAGCAAACCCAGGGACGCATAACCCACCTGGTGGCCAGCGCTAGCACCGGTGGTACCATCTCGGGGGTGGGAAAGTACCTCAAAGAAAAAAATCCCGATATCCAAATATGGGCCAGCGATGCTTATGGCAGCGCTTTTAAAGATTATTTTGAGCACGGAGAAGTAGACCACAGTAAGGTACACGGCTATTTGGCCGAGAACGTGGGCAAGAAATTTATTCCCGAAACCATAAACTTTGGGGTGATAGATACTGTAGAAAAGGTCACGGACGCGAATGCCGCGCTCATGACCCGCCGCGTGGCGCGGGAAGAAGGCTTACTTTTGGGTTATTCCTGCGGGGCAGCCTTCCAGGTGGTAGCGCAGCTAGCACCGCGCCTTAAACCGACTGATCAAGTAGTGATCATTTGCCCGGACCACGGTAGCCGCTACATGCATACCGTGTATAATGACGATTGGATGGAAAAACAGGGTTTCCTGAAAGAAGAAGAGGTTAAATTCGTAAAACAAAGCAATGGATCTATTCAAGAAAATTGAGAAAAACTTTGGCCCGCTGGGACATTATCAGCAAGCGGCGGAGGGTTACTACATGTTTCCCAAGCTGGAAGGGCCTATCTCCAACCGGATGATGTTCAAAGGCGATGAACACATTGTGTGGAGCATCAATAATTATCTAGGGCTGGCCAATCATCCCGAAGTGCGCAAAGCCGATGCGGAAGCGGCCCAGGAATGGGGTTTGGCCTATCCTATGGGCTCCCGGATGATGAGCGGAAACTCCGAACGCCACGAGGAGCTGGAACGCCGCCTCGCCGATTTTGAAGGCAAGGAAGCGGCCGTACTGCTCAATTACGGCTACCAAGGCATTATGTCCGCCATTGATGCCCTGGTGGGCCGGCACGATGTTTTGGTGTACGATGCGGAGTGCCACGCCTGTATTATGGATGCCATCCGCATGCACCTGGGTAAGTCTTTTGCCTACAAGCACAATGATATGCAGAGCCTGGAAACGCAGCTGCAGCGGGCCCATAAGCATATGGAAGGCAATCCCCAGGCCTCCCTGTTGGTAATCTCCGAAGGCGTTTTTGGTATGAAGGGCGATCAAGGTAACCTGAGAGACATCGTAGGACTTAAGGAAAAATATCCCTTCCGCCTGCTGGTGGATGATGCCCACGGTTTTGGTACCCTGGGAGAAACGGGCGCCGGCGCCGGAGAAGAGCAGGGCGTGATGGAAGATATAGATGTCTACTTTGCCACTTTTGCCAAGTCTATGGCCTCCATCGGTGCTTTCCTGGCTGGTGATAAAATGGTGATGGACTTCCTGCGGTATAACCTCCGTTCTCAGATATTCGCCAAAAGTCTCCCCATGCCCCTGGTAGAAGGAAACCTGCTGCGCTTGCAAATGCTCCAGGAGAAATCGGAGCTGCGGGAAAATCTCTGGCGCGTGGTACGGGCCCTGCAAGGTGGCCTCACCAGTGCCGGCTTCCAAATAGGCGTTACGAATTCTTGCGTAACACCGGTGTTCCTTAAGGGATCGGTAGAAGAGGCCATGGCCCTTGTTTACGATCTGCGGACCAACTACCGGATCTTCTGCTCCATTGTGATTTATCCGGTAATCCCCAAAGGGGAAATTATCCTCCGGTTAATTCCCACGGCGGTGCATACCCTGGATGATGTTAATCGCAGTATCGAGGCCTTCACCGCTATTCAAGCGAGGCTCCAGGACGGTACCTATCGCAAAATGGCCGAGGCTTACCAGTCTTCCTAAGCGCATAGCGCTTGTAAACTTCCATTGCGGGGGCTCCTCTGGCGCGGCCTCCTTATCAACTTCCTATGTCCAAACCTTTTTACATTAGCGGTATTCAGCAGGTAGGTATCGGGAATCCATCGGTGAAAGATACCTGGGCCTTTTACCGCCGGCACTTTGGTTTTCAGGTGCCTGTCTTTGAAGAAGAGGCCGTAGCCGATCTTATGCTTCCTTATACCGGCGGCCAGCCCCAAAAACGCAATGCCCTCCTTACCCTAAACATGAATGGGGGAGGCGGCCTGGAAATTTGGCAATACACGGAGCGGGAACTGATCTGGCCGGAGCAGCCCACCCTACCGGGCGATTTGGGCATCCACACCCTCAAGATTAAAACCCGGGACGTAGAAGCGGCCTTCCGCTATTGCCAAAAACAAGCGCTCGACCTTGTAAGTGATGTGCAGCAGCGGGCGGGCCAGCCTTCTCACTTTTTGCTGCGCGATCTGCAGGGCAATATGATTGAAATCACCCAAAGCCCTTATTGGTACCGTCGGCAGCCTAAAGGCCTTTTCGGCGGTGTGGCAGGAGCCGCGCTCGGCACCAGTGACCTCGAGCGAAGTAGGCGCTTCTGGGAAAAAATACTGGGTTTTGACAAGGAGATTTACCGGGAAGAAGGCCGCTTTGCCGAGCTTGACGCCTGGAGTGAGCGCAGCGATGAGCGTTATCGCCGCGTGATATTGGAACGCAGTGGTGCTTATCAAGGGCCCTTTTCCCCTTTGCTGGGCCCCGCCCAAATCGAATTGGTCCAGGCCTTGGACCGGCAGCCGCGTAAACTCTATGAAAATCGTTTTTGGGGCGATCCCGGCTATATTCACCTCTGCTTTGACGTAGTACACATGGAGGCCCTTAAGGACCACTCGGAATCGCTCAATCATCCCTTTACCGTAGACTCTGCCAATAGCTTCGATATGGGCGAAGCCGCTGGCCGCTTTGCTTACATCGAAGACCCCGACGGTACCCTCATCGAATTTGTGGAAACCCAGAAAGTACCCATCGTTAAAAAGCTTAAT
>CAJXMS010000025.1 GCA_913056475.1 uncultured Bacteroidota bacterium | reverse complement strand
ATGGGTGGTGAATTGCTCACACATGATCTCGCGGTGGCCTTGAAAACACCGCTTGGCGATGCCGAATCATTAAAAATCCAAAACGGATATGCACACACGAGCTTCGCACCGGCCGGTGACACGGTTCAGGTGGCGAAAATCGCCGATCGTCCCTCTGAGGCCATCAGTCTTCAACAATTGACGGCATTTTTACAGCCACGAGTTGAAGAGATCGCCGAGATCGTCAGCCGCTGGACCGGCATTCCCGTGCAAAAAATGCTGCAAACCGAGCGCGATAAGCTACTCCGCCTGGAAGAGGAATTGCATCAAAGGGTAGTGGGGCAGCATGAAGCCATCAGCGCGGTTTCCGATGCCGTACGCCGGAGCCGTGCCGGCCTTAAAGATGCCAACCGGCCTATCGGGTCTTTCATCTTCTTCGGAACCACCGGGGTAGGAAAAACCGAATTGGCCAAAACCCTCGCCGAGTTTCTCTTTGACGATGAGAAAAACATCACCCGCATCGACATGAGCGAGTACCAAGAGCGCCACGCCGTGAGCCGCCTCGTAGGAGCCCCTCCCGGATACGTGGGCTATGAAGAGGGCGGTCAGCTCACCGAGGCCGTACGCCGCAAACCCTACAGCGTGGTGCTGCTGGATGAGATCGAAAAGGCCCACCCCGATGCTTTCAACATCCTTCTTCAAGTACTGGATGAGGGCCGCCTCACCGACAATAAGGGCCGTACCGCCGATTTTAAAAACACCATCCTGATCATGACTTCCAACCTGGGCTCTCAGCTCATTCAGGAACGTTATGAAGCCATGGATGAGGACAATAAGCACCAGGTGTACGAGGAAACGCGCACCGAAGTGCTGCAACTTCTCCGCAAAACCATCCGGCCAGAATTCCTCAACCGCGTGGACGAAACCATCATGTTTCAGCCGCTCGATCGGAAAGATATCCGCCAAATCGTACGCATTCAGCTTCAAGGCGTACGGCAAATGGCCCAGTCTCAGCACTTTGATATCGATGCCACCGATGGTGCCATCGATTACCTGGCCAAGGTGGGCTTCGATCCGCAGTTTGGTGCCCGCCCCATCAAGCGGGCTATCCAGCGGCGCGTGCTCAACCAACTTTCTCGTCAAATTTTGGCCGGCCAGGTAGAACGCGATAGCCTCATCCTCCTCGATACCGATGGAGAGGGCGGGCTCACCTTCCGCGATGCCCCGGAAGAGATACCCAAGCTACGGTAGGTATTGCCCCATTGACCTTTGCCTTCCGGGCTTCGGAGGCCTCAGCGGCCAAATGTGGCCTGCCCCCCCTTTAACAGGGGAGTTGCCGGCATGAGTGGCTATGGATCAGTGCTTTACAAAGGACTTTTGATAAATTTTTGGGAGTCCGCTCAGTTTCAGCAGGTAAACGCCCGGCGGCAGCGCTTCGATATTAAGTTGATGCTGGCGTTGTCCGTCTATCGCTCGCCGTTGCAAGAGCTGTCCATTGGGGGCAAAGAGCTGTAATTCAGATGCCTTTCCCTGCGTAGAAGGCAGCCGTACCTGCAGCACCTGGGATGCTGGATTGGGGTAGACCTGCATTTCGCCGGGCTGTTTTTCCTTTGGCCTAGGGCCTCGCTTCCCTTGCTGCTGGCAGCTCAAGCTATCGGGGCCATTTAGGACCACCGTAACGGCGGTACTGTCCCGTAAGCCCTGAGCGTCCTCGGCAACGAGTTGAGTTTGGAGAGCGTTTTGGAAAAGCTCCAGCTTAAAGGAAAAGGCACCCGGATTATTGTAATTATGGGCCGCAATGGTAATTTGGTTTTCCCCCGGATGGAATATTTCCCTGAGGGGGAGGGGATTAAAATGGCCCATAGGGGTGCTGCCCTGAAGCGAATCCTTTATTTGTCCGCTAGCGCTCACCGCGAAGCCGTGGAGGGCATCGCCGAAACCGGGGTGGACCTGGTCGTTTTCATAACTGAGGAGATGGCCATTGATAAAGATGGCCAAATTATCATCTGCGATATGCCAGGAGCGCAGCGAGGCTACCGGATAATGTTCCAGGGTAAAGGTCTTTCGAAAGTAGCGAAGGTAATTGCCCGTTTCGATAAGGCGGGTCCCTGGAATGGAATCTACCCGGTGATAGGAGTAAGGCTGCCCCAGGCTTACGCTCTGTTGAAAACTGTTATCGGCGGGCAAGGTATCAGGCGCCTGCCACGGGTAACCACTGGCTCCGCTTTGATTTACCCAGAGGCTTTCTGTCCAGGAGCCATCGCTTACGATCTCTTGCCGGCCCTGGAGGTTTACCTGGCTGCAATAGAAAAGGCTATCGGTGAGCTGTAGCCGGGCAAGTGGAGGACAATTGTCCCAGCTGCTATCGTTTACCATGGCAGCGCTTAATTGGGCCTGTCCGTTGCTGTCCAGATCTACCTCTTGCACCTGGGCCCGCGCCCGGGGCGGAAGGGTATCGGCCAGGATGAGGGTGAAAGCAGCGCTATCGGCTTGATAATGATCGGCTACCCATAGCTGATTGGTAATGGCGGTGCTGGCCTGCCCGGCCGGTAAATCGGCGCAAGTGAAAGTATCGCGCCGCAAGGAGCGCTTTACCAGGCGTTGGTTGTCATGGCTGGCCGAGTCTACCGCTTCCGGAGTTAATACGGCCCGGCCCTGCTCATCGAGGTAAGCCCAAACCTTTTGATGTGGGATGGCCACGGGCGCCTGGCTGTCCGTGGCTACCGTTTTGAGGAAAAGGGGCCTTTCAGATACGGGGACCCGTACGCTATCGTTCTGGCGAGGGAGGAGGCTATCCTTGGGAAAGGAAGCTTGATCCTGCAATTGGAGGAGCTTTACCGAGTCTTTTCCCGTAACTGCTACGGGAAACTGGGCCAGGGTGCGCGCCTGGGCAGTGGTGCTCCAGACGGCATAGACCACGGAGTCGCCCGCTACGTGCCGAAAGCGGTAAAGGTTTACCTGCGCCTGGCCACTGGGCAATTCCTGCTCAAAGCGATAATTCTTCAGTAAGTGGCGAAAGGCCGATACATAGAAAAAGGAGGTTTTGGGCGCGTGGTTATTCCACTTTTCGCGGGTGAGGCCGCTGCTGGTATATTTACGTGTGGCCGGGTGGTACACGTCCCTACTCATGTACATCAGGGCCCGGTCTACCCCACTGGCAGCCATTTCCAGGTAGCTCCGCACCAGCCACTGGGCTTGTACTTCCTGGGGATCATAAGGCCCGATGGGCTGGGCCGATTGGGGCGTTTCCGGATTGGTATCGTAGCCAAATTCCGTAATCCAGATGGGTTTTCCGGGTAGGTGTTGGTCGCGGTAAGCCACTAGTTTTTGAAGCTTTTGCTTCAGGGAGTCTGCTTCCGGCGGAATGCCCTCGGTTTGCGCTTGGTTGGGACCGCCATTATGGCTGTAATGGTGAAAGGTAAGTACATCGGCCGGAAAGCCGGAGCTGCGGTGATAGTCGCTCCAAAGTTTCATGCCTTTAAGATAATCTAAGCGTAGGCCGGCGAGGCCGCCCATGACAAACTGCATGGTAGAATCGGCGGTTTTCATGCCCGCCAGGGGGCCCAGAGCCCCTTCGTGGCCATCGTAATCGGCACTGCACATGGTGGCAAATTCAAAAGGGGTAAAATGGGAAATGCGCCCGTCCCACCATTTGTCCGGCTCGTTCCAGTTTTCCAAATAGCGGAGGTAGTTCAGGCCGGAGCGAGCGGCCTGGTCGTCCCGGACGGCCAGGAGCGAATCGGCCTTTAAACTACGGCCGTAGCGGGCGGCATATTGATAGAGAAAGGAGGCATGCGCCCGGTAGCTGTGGGGGGAGCTGGCGCTTTCCCCGGGCGGTACCGGCTTCATTTGCGGGTTTTTATCGCCCCGATAATAGGGGGGCGTCCCTTGAATGACCGGGGCTACCGTTACGCCGCGGTTTTTGAGGTCCCGATAGTAGGTGTCAAAATCCCAGGAAGTAACCCAGGCCGGTTCAAAAGCCAGTTTTTCCGGAGGGTAGCCGGTGTAGGAGCTGTCCTCATAATTGTCTGTCCACTCCCAGCTGTGGTATTCCCTCAGCGTACCGCCTGCCTGGGCGAGCACGTCCAGGGGATCGTCTATAAAGCCGTTGAGGCCGATAAACTTACCCATTCGAGGCGGGTTTTGCGCGGAAGGGGCGGCGGGTACCGGCGTGCTGCCTGTACCCAGGTCTTGACCGTAGGCTATCAGCTCCGCCACTTGCGCTTGGTTGCTTTTGAATACCAACTTGATAAAGCGTGTGGTATCCGAAACGGAGATCGATTTCCAGCTCCGAAAACTGTTGGTATAAATGGCCGGCTGGCTTTGCCATTCTCCCGGCTTACCGGTATAAACTTGGATGCTATCCTTGCCGAACATATCAAAGTACCAAAGGGCCGTGAGTTTATGTTCCGTACCCAGGTCTAAGATTAGCTCCGCGGGCAGGTAAAAGTCATCATAACCCGCTTCAAATATGGTTTGCGGTTGGCCGCCATTCCCCGCCCGGGGATCACCCGCCAGGCTTTGTTCGTCTACTAAATAGGATGGATGGCCCTGGGCCAGGAGCGGAACCAGTTGATCCGGCCCCAGGGCTATAGGGCTTGTGCCTTGGGCCCGGGGGGTGAGCGGTATCAGTAAAACAAGCAGTAGGAAGCACCAGTAGCGCTGGCAGTGTAGAAGATAGGTCATAATGAGCAATTTTAAGAGCCTGAGGTGATTGAATAAGGAGGCTCTAAAGTAATTATATTTTAATTACTTAAGCCTAATAATGAAAAAAAATAATGCTAAGCTGTCTTTTTTAAGGGCTGCCAGCTATTCTTTCGTGGGCTACTAAACCCTATTACCCCGGCGATGGCCTTCTGGCAAGAAGCAAGGCTTAAGGCCCTAGTTTATGTCTCATGAAAGAGATCCTACTCCTTTCAGTCCGGGATCCGGTTTACTCCTTTCAGCCCGGGATCCGGTTTATCTTTGGCCCCTTATCGATTTTTTTAGCCCATTACTCGAAAAAAAAGTAAACCCTTTAAGCAATGGTCTGCACTTTTACCCTCAATAACCCAAAGCTCACAAGCATGAAACGCTCCCTTTACTTATTAATAGCCCTGGTCCTTATGATCAGTGTTGCTTGCCAAAAAGAAGGTAAGGTACAAGAACAAGACCCCACCGCTCCCGTGGATAAATTTGAAGATCTGCAGGTGAGCTCCAACTTTAATTGGAGCGCCAGCACCAAAGAAGCGGTTACCATCCACCTGGAGGACACCACCGGCCTTAAACTGGACGGACAGCAGCTGCAGCTGATTACCCAGAAGGGAGATTTGTTGGATGTACAGTCTATCGATCAGGATAAGGCGTATTTTTTCCTGCATTATCCCCAGGATGGTGTGCAGCTATATTATTACCTGCCCGCTACTGGCGAAAAGTGGGCCGTGAAGGGAACCGATCAAACCCTGGAGCTTGCCAGCCTGCTCAGCCGCGATGCGCCCCGTTCCGGGAAAAATAATCGCCGGACCAAATCGGCCGCTCAGGGAGCCAACCTCCTGACCAACGGCGATTTTGAGATCAATGACTTTGGGCAATCGGTCCAAAATGGCTACGGAGCGCCCGCTCCGCAAAAAAATCGTTGGTATTCTACCGATAATGAGTTTGAGTGGAAAAATGCCGGGGGCAGCTACCGCATAGAAAACAAAGATGGTCAGGGCGGCTTTGCCACGGCCATGTTCCAAACCGTTGACATTACCTCCGGTAAAGCGTACAAGTTTACCGCTCAGGTAAAGGGAATGGTCTTCATCTATATAATGGCGCTGGACGCCAATGGCAGATACTTGGGTTATTCTTATAGCTCAAATAACTCCGGAACGGCCACCCTCTCTACCAGGTATGATTTGCCCACTAATGCTACCCAGGTAAATGCCCTCATTTACATGAGAGGGTATTCTACCGATGAATGGGCAGACGAGGCAGAACTGATCGAAGTAGGAAGCGATAACGACTCCGATGGAGACGGAGTAAATGATCCCCAAGATGCCTTCCCCAACGATCCGCAGGCCGCCTACATAGCGCAATATCCTTCCTCGGGCCGGCAAACGGTGGCTTTTGAAGACCTCTGGCCCGCCAAGGGAGACTACGACTTCAATGACCTGGTAGCTTCCGCCCGCTTCGAAATCATCAAAAATGCCAGCCAGGACATTACCAAAGTGCGCGGCAAAGTAGCTATTGAAGCCCTCGGAGCAGGCCGGGACAATGGCCTGGGGATTAATTTTAAAATACTAAATTCTACCGGTATACGCCGCCTCTCCCGGGGTGTTTTGGGTACGGTAAGCGGCAATGCCCAAAAGGACCCGCGCAATCAAAGCGGCATAATCCTCTACCAGCGGCCTTCCGACGCAATCCAGCCCGTGTACTCCAATACCCAGGGCGCCTTCACCACCCCGGATACCCTTTCCTTTGAAGTGAACTTCTCCGGGCGCCTCCAGATAAGTGCCCTGGTGCCCCAGTTCTTTATCTTTCGCTCAAACGATCGCTCCCACGAAATACACCTGCCCGGCCAATCTCCCACAGCCGCTTTTAATACCAACTTGAGCAATACCGCCGATGATGCCGGCGATTACCGCACGGCCAACGGTCATCCCTGGGGGCTGGAGTTGGTAACACCCGCCGATCAGCCCTTCCGCTTTCCCAAGGAGCGGGTAGATATCATTAACGCTTACAGCAATTTTCAGGCCTGGGCCACCTCTCAAGGTTCCCAAAAGACCGACTGGTACAATGCCCCGGTTTCCAGTAAGGTGATAAACCGGGGGAACTAAGACTTTCTTCCTCCCTTCTGATAGCGCCTTCTTCCTTCGGGAAGGAGGCGTTTTCTTTAGGGGATACCCTCTTTTGGCCTCCCGGCCAAATGTGCCCCTACCCGCCGCAAGGCCTGCCACTGGAAAGCTTCCCTATCCGCTAAAAGAAGAGCCAGTGTCCCCGCAAACCACCGCTCTGGCTATAGCTGAGGGCCGGGGCCGGTATTTTGATAAAGCGGGTGGCTTTAAATACCGCCCGCCAGAAGGGTTTTTTCGGCTTTAAGGCGGGCAGGTAGAGGTCCGGTGCCAGATAAAATTGGCGTTGAAAGACGATGCCCGGGTACTGGGCGTTGATGTTATTGGGCGAGCGATTAAAAAGCATGCCCGTACCCCCGTATCCGGCGGCCAGGTGGAGCCATTCCGGCCAGGCCTGCCAGCCGGTAAGAGCAGCTACATCGGCACTGAGCCAGTAGGTTTGGCCATTGTAATCTTTGAGGATGCCCTGGAGCTGGTTTTGCCCCAGTAGGCCCGGGTTAAACTGGCGGTAGGGGGTAGGTTGGTAAGAAAAACGGGGCATAAGCCGCTGCTCGCCCCAAAGAAGTTCCTGGCCTACCAGCAGCGCCGAGCCGCTAAAATTGGCCCAAATATCGCCCCGGGAAAAGCCGTATTGGGCCGCATAGCCATCCATCACCTCGATGCCGGCCAGGTATAGAAAGCCACTGAGGCCACCCCAGAGGTGTGCTTTACGAGAAGATAGCCCGGACCATTCCAGGGCAGTAGCGTTGAAGAGGCCTATGTGGTAGGCGCTCAGGCCGTGGCCCACCTTGTCTATCTGGAGCCAGGTATGATTATCGTCAAAAAAATGAAATTTCGATCGAGGCGCCTGACTGTACCAGAGGTCATGCAGGGCCCAGTAGCTCAGCCCCGTAAGGGCTACTTCCGAGGCTACCAGCCCCGTAAGGCGCCCGCGCTGAAGAGTCGGGGCCGGCTCATACCAGGCCTGGCTGCCTTGCTGGGCCCAGGCCAGGTGGAGCCAGAGGCAGAGGAGCAAGCTTATTTTTGCCGGTTGAGCCATTGAATGTATCGGCGGCGGTTTTGGTTGTGTTCCTTCAGGGTTTTGGCAAAGAAGTGATAGCCGGGCTTCTCCGGATCGGCTACCATAAAGATATAGTCGTGCTCCGCCGGGTGGAGAACGGCCTCCAGGGCTTCCTTACCGGGCAGCCGGATGGGGCCCGGGGGGAGGCCTTTGTGGCGGTAGGTGTTATAAGGCGAGGCAAAGCGCAAATGGCGGTACAGGACCCGGCGAATGTTGAGCTCCGGATGGGCTTTTTCTACCGCGTAGATCACCGTAGGATCGCTTTGAAGTTTAATGCCTTGTTCCAGCCGGTTGAGGTAGAGTTCTGCCACTTGGGGCATCTCGTCGGGCCGGGAAGTTTCGCTCTGCACGATGCTGGCCAGGGTTACCACTTCGTGGCGGTTGAGGGGGCTTCTTTCCAGGGCGGCGGCTTCCTCTTCCCAGAACTTCTCGGCCGATTTCTGAAGCTTTTTTAAAACCGTTTCAGGCGGGCTGGTCCAGTAAAATTCGTAGGTGTTGGGGATCACGGCTTGATAGCGGCTTTGGCGGTCCAGCGCCAGCTGCGCCAGGGAGTCGGGCGTGCTAAAAAACCGGGCAAACCTTTCGGTGGGCGGGGCGAGTTTAGCTCCCAACAACTCCGCCAGCGCTGTAAAATTGCTCACATTATGGATCACCACGTTGAGGGGCTCCTGATCACCGGCCCGAAGGTGATCAATCAGCTGCTCATTGCTCCAGCCATCCTTGATGCGGTAGCGTCCGGGCTTTACTTGCTTGAGGTAGGATTTTTTTTCCGCTACCCAGAAAAAGGAGGCGCTATCCAGCAGGTAGGGCGCCAGGCTATCGTACACGGTTTGCCCATCCGCACCGGGGGGAAGGTAAACCAGGCGGCTCTTTTCGGATAATTTCACATTGGGTTTGGCCACCTGGCGGTAAAGGAAGTAAAGGGTGAAGGCGCCGCCCAGTAAAAGGACCGCAAGGAGGATAAGAAGGTTTTTTTTCAAGGCAGTTGTTGATTGAGTTGTTGGAAGAGCTGACGGGCTTTTTGGTGCTTGGGCTCAATGCGAAGCACCTCACGGAGGGCGTCTCGGGCGGCTTTTGGTTTTTGCTTAAGCAGGGCCAGCTGCGCCTTATTGAGCCGGGCCTGCAGGTAGTCGGGATAGCGCTGGATGGCTGCTTGCAGCAGGGAATCGGCCGGGGCTAATTTTCCTTCCCGAAGGTACACAAAAGCGAGGCTGCTCAGGGCTTCTCGCTGCCAGGGCTTTTCCTGGAGAATGTGTTGATACGTTTGGCGGGCGGCGGCCCATTGCCGGGTCTTCACTTGCATGGCCGCCTGCTTTACCCGGAAGTCCATTAAAAACGGGGCCAGCTCCACGGCGCGGGAGAAAAAGGAGAGCGCGGTACGGTAGGCACCACCTGCTTTGTAGGCTTCCCCGATGCGGTAGGCGGTCCAGGCATCCCGGTTGGCGTATTCCTGCCTCTGCAGGCTGTCCCGTACGGTGGCGGCGCCGCGCTTTTCCACCAATCGGCGCAGCGCGGCGGGCTGCTCGGCCAGGTGGTGGTAAAGCGCCCAGAGGTAGAGGTACTGGGGGTTTTGGGCCGGCACTTGCGCGAGAAAATAGCGGGCACTGTCCAGGTCCAGGGAGCGGGCCGCCGCGGAGCGTTCATAATGCTGGAGGTAGGCCAGTGCCTTGCTACGGGGGCGAGGCTGGGGGTTATTGATCGCTTCGAGTTTTATAAAACTTCGCTGGGCCACCTGGGCGGCTTTGGTGGAGGCCTTGCTGGGCTTGCGGATATAGTGATCGTGAACGGTCACGTGGGGGATATCGGTGGTGGTGGAGGGGGGCATGTGGCATTTTACGCAGTTGCTATCGGCCGCTTGCATGCGGGCGGCGTCTATACCACATTTGGCCGTAGGCCGCCGGGAAGAGGCATGGCAAGACTGGCAATCGGCGTTAAACTGGGCCTGGGGGGTGAGGGTAACACTTTTGTGGGGGTTGTGGCAGGTGAGGCAGTTCATCTGGCTGTTTTGGAAGCAGGCGCTTTGCTGGAGGCGGTCGGAATGGGAGGCCATGATGAAGCGGTCTTCGCTGTCGGTATAGCGGGCGAGGTAGGTGTCCATCACGTCACTGAGCTGCATGCCGGGCTTAAAGTCGAAGAAGGTTTTCCCGGGCTTGAGGACGCTATTGCCCTGGAGGTGGCAGCGCTGGCAAAGCTCGAATTGGAGTTCGCGCGGCAGTTTAGCGGGGTTTACGATGGAGGGATCGATAAAACGGCTGGTATCGGTGATCCGGCCCGCTTGTATTTTCCGGACGTGGGCTTCTCCGGGGCCGTGGCAGCGCTCACAGTCGATGCCCTGGGGTATTTCGCGGTACTTATGCAGGCTGCCTTTGACAAATTCGGTGGGCATGGCGTTGTGGCAGCTCATGCACTCCAGCCCTATGGGGCGGCCAAAACGCCGGTTTTGGCCTTTTTCAAAGCCGGGAGGCCAGTCCAGTAGTCCCTTCTGGGCGTACCAGGTAAAGGGCGCCTGGGTGATGTAGCCGTTTCTATCCACCAAGTGAGAGTTGGTGTGCTGCCCGCTGCCAATGACGTAATCGATGGGCACCTGGCGCCGGTGGAGGGTATCGCCGGCAGGGGAAAGTCGGTATTCCAGCAGGGTTAAACGCTCATTTTGCCAGGAGGGGTGGTAACGGAAGTCCCGGGCGGTGTCGTGGAGTACGGGGTGCCCTTCTAGCTGGGCAATGCTTTTTTCGGGGGTAGCCCGGTCCAGGCTCTGGCCCATGCCGGTTTGCATATGCTGGTGGTAAATATCGGGGTGGCAGCTGCGGCACACCGCCTTGCCTACGTAGGCCACGCTGTCGTGCCAGTTAAGGTAGCGAACCGTGTCGCCCGGACGGGGCTCTTCTTTTTGGGAAAGAACGGGGTTTTGCTGGCAAAAGCTCAGCGCGCCCACGAGCCCGCAAAGACCTGCCAACACGAAGATGCGCAGTAGCCCTTTCATTTTTTGGGAGCCGGATTGAGTAGTTGGTAAAAATAAGCATCTTCAAAACGGCCATTGAGCCGGATCCACTGGGCCTGGGTGCCGCTGCGCTTAAAGCCTTGTTTTTCGAAAAGCCGCTGGCTGCCCTGATTGTTCGCGCCGATGGTGCAGTAAAGCTGCTGTAAGCCCAGATATTGAAAGCCGTAACGGGCTATGAGGGTCAGAGCCCGGCTGGCGTGTCCCTGGCGGCGGTAACTCTTCTCGCCGATGAGAATACCCACGCCGGCCCGGAGGTGAAAGGGGTCAAAGTCAAAAAGGTCAATGGTGCCGATAGCCTGCTCCCCGGTGCGCTCGGTAATGATAAGGCGCAGCTGGCGAGAGCTGTAAATATCGGCGCTGCTATGGGCCACGTACTCCCGTAAAATATGGCGGCTGTAAGGGGCCAGGGTGCCACTCAGGGGCCAGTTGGCTTCGTCGTTTTCCCAACGCATCAGCAAGTCCACATCCTCCGGTTCCAGGGCCCGGAGGGCTATGCGCTCGTCCTGTAAGCTTGGTTTCATGCCCATTCGCCTTTAAAGACAAAGGTAGCGGGTCCTTCGAGAAATATGGAAGTGTAAGCCTGACCGGTTTTTTCAAAATACACCTTGAGCTGCCCGCCGGGGGTATGAATGCTTACCGGGGATTGATAGCCCAGACGGGTATGCGCCGCCAGGGCGGCGGCGGTAACGCCCGTGCCGCAGGAGTAAGTTTCGTCTTCTACGCCTCTTTCATAGGTGCGTACTTGAAGCCCATCCGGGCCCGGTTCTACCAGGTTTACGTTGATGCCTTCTTCCTGGAAGCTGGGGGCATAGCGGATTTTCCGGCCCAGGGCCACCATATCTTCTTGCTCGATGGCTTCGGCAAAACGAATGAAATGCGGGGAGCCGGTGTTCAGCAGGAGGTCTGCGCCGCTTTTTTGCAGCGCGGAGACGGGCTGCATGCTGAGGGCCACCGCTCCGTTTTCTTTTAGGTATGCCTGGTGCGGCCCATCCACGGCCTCAAAGTGGAAAGGCCCCGGCCCCAGGCCCCGGTCGGCGGCAAAGCGCGCCACACAGCGGCCACCATTCCCGCACATGGTGCTCTCGGCGCCGTCCGCATTGAAATATTGCATCTTAAAATCCAGGTGGGGATGCGGGTGCAAAATAATGAGCCCGTCGGCCCCTATGCCAAAACGGCGGTGGCAGAGCCGGGCGATCTCATGGGGCCGCCAGGCCCGCTCCACCTTCCGGCCATCGATCATTATGAAATCATTGCCGGTTCCCTGATATTTGTAGAATGGAAAAGCTGACATGCTGTGCGTTAAAACGTTGTTAAATAAAAGCCGCCCACTACAACCGAAAGGCGGCTGGAACAGTTATTGAAAAACAAAGGTCGAAAAGAAATAAAATAGAAGTCATGAAAAAGATCGGTCAATTACTGCTGGTGGCGCTGCTGGGCGCCGGAGTAACCCTCGGGGCCTACAAGGCTTTTTGGGAAGAACCCCAGGTGCGCACCATCATCGAACAAGCCCCGGCCCCGGTAAGGCAGGTAGCGCAGGTGAAAGGGGCGCCCGCCGATAAGGTGAGCTTTGTGCAGGCCGCCGAAAAGACGGTCAACAGCGTGGTGCACGTCAAAACGGCTACCCGCGCGCAGCAGCCCCAGTCGCCGCTGGAATACTTTTTTGGCATGCCCCAGAATCCGCACCGCGGCCGGGGCCGCGGCCGCCTACGCATGGGCAGTGGGAGCGGGGTGATCATTTCTCCGGATGGCTTCATCGTGACCAATAACCACGTGATCGAACGCGCGGAAGAAATCCAGGTGGTGCTTAATAACGAGGACGAATATGAAGCGGAAATAGTAGGGCGCGACCCCACCACGGACATAGCCTTGCTGAAAATTGAGGCCGAAGAGCTGCCCTATTTGGAATTTAGCAATAGCGATAAAATTCGCGTGGGGGAATGGGTACTCGCGGTAGGCAATCCCTTTAACCTCACTTCCACGGTAACGGCCGGGATCGTGAGTGCAACCGGGCGCAACATAGGCATCATCGATAAACGAACCGCCATCGAGTCTTTTATCCAAACGGACGCGGCGGTAAATCCCGGTAATAGTGGCGGGGCGCTGGTCAATACCCAGGGCCAGCTGGTAGGGATCAATAGCGCCATAAGCTCGCAAACCGGCACGTACGAGGGCTATGCCTTTGCCGTGCCGAGCAATATCGCCCAGAAAGTAGTAGAAGACCTCAAGGAATACGGCACGGTGCAGCGCGGTTTTATCGGCGTGAGCATCAGCGATATTTCGGCCCGGATGGAGGAAGAACTGGAGCTGCCCAGCACCAAAGGGGTATACGTAGCCGGGCTGACCGAAAACGGGGCTGCCGCGGAAGCGGGGCTGGAAAAAGGGGATGTGATCATAGCGGTAGGCCCGAAAAAGGTAACCAAGAGCAGTGAGCTGCAAGAGCTTATCGGCAGCAAGCGCCCGGGCGATAAGGTTTCCGTGACGGTACGCCGAGATGGAGAAACCTACACTTACGAGCTGGTACTTCGCAACGCGCAGGGAACCACCGACCTGGTCAAGAAAGAAGACAAGGCCTTCGTAAACCTGCTGGGCGGCCAGTTTAGGCCCATTACCAAAGAAGAATCGCAGCTTTACGGCCTCGCCTACGGGGTAAAAGTCACTGGCGTAAAGGAAGGTATTCTCTCCGAACAGCAAATCCCGGAAGGCTATATCATAACCAGCATCAACCAGAATCCCATCCGGGACGTGGATGATATCAACGCCGCCGCCCGGCGCCTGCGCGAAGAGGAACCGGTGGTGATCTTCGGCGTGCTGCCGAACGGACGGGAGAAATACTTTGCCTTTGATGTTTAAGGTCTATTGGTCTGTAAGCTATAAATATTCTGATTTACAGAATTTTGGGTCGATTTCCCGGGGTGGCACAGGGCACAGGGCACAGAGCATGGTAGGTTGGGTTTCC
>CAJXMS010000024.1 GCA_913056475.1 uncultured Bacteroidota bacterium | reverse complement strand
GGAAGGAACATGATAGCCTGGGGCTGCAGCCCCAGGTAAGGCAAAATCCACCCCCACCTCAGCAAGGCTGTAAGCCTTGCAACGACATCAATTGCAGGGCTAAAATGGGGGCAAGACTTACAGCCTTGCCGGGGAAATGGGGGGCCTTCCACCTGGGGTTACCACCCCAGGCTTTTATGTTTCAAGGCTTTCCCTCTTGGCCTTTGTTGCGTAGGGCGTTAGAGGGCCTCCCTATTTAACCGCCACTTAATAGGTGAGCCCTGCCATTATACGTACTTTTGACGCCTGTTTTGGTAACTTTCTCAAACACTGTTATTTCATGAAGAAACACAACTTTTCTGCCGGACCCTGTATTCTCCCCCCAGAGGTGCTCCAACAAGCCTCCGAGGCGGTGATCAATTTTGATGACCTGGACCTTTCCCTACTGGAGATCAGCCACCGCAGCAAAAACTTCGTGGCCGTAATGGAACGCGCCCAGGCCCTGGTGCGGGAGCTCCTGGAAGTACCCGAGGGCTATTCGGTTCTTTTTCTCCAGGGGGGCGCTTCCCTACAATTTGTGATGGCCGCCTTTAACCTTATGAAAGCAGAGAACGGCAAAGCGGCTTACCTCAATACCGGTACCTGGGCCACCAAAGCCCTTAAAGAAGCCCGGCGCCTGGGCGAGGTAGTAGAAGTAGCCAGCGCCAAGGACCAAAACTTCAACTACATCCCCAAGAACTATGAGGTGCCCAATGACGCGGATTATTTCCACCTTACGAGCAACAATACCATCTTTGGCGTTCAGATAAAAGATTTTCCCCAAACCGAGGCGCCCCTGGTCTGCGATATGTCTTCCGATATCTTTAGCAAGCCCATCAATGTGTCGGACTTTGGGCTGATCTACGCCGGGGCGCAAAAAAATATGGGCCCGGCCGGCGCTACCGTAGTGATTGTAAAAGACGAGCTGCTGGGCCATACGGGCCGCGATATACCGGCTTATTTGGATTATCAGACGCACATCGGGAAAGACAGTATGTTTAATACGCCGCCCGTATTTGCCGTGTACGTGAGTATGCTTACCCTGGAATGGATCAAGGCGCAGGGCGGCGTAAAGGCCATGCAAAAGCGCAATGAGGCCAAGGCCCAGGCCATGTATGGGGAGATAGACCGCAATACCTGCTTTGAAGGCACAGCCGCCCGCGACGACCGTAGTACCATGAATGCCTGCTTTCTGCCCAAAGCGGGCGTACCTACGGAGCGCTTCGACGAGCTCTGGAAGGCAGCCGGCATCAATGGCATCAACGGTCACCGCAGCGTAGGCGGCTACCGGGCCAGTATGTACAATGCCCTTCCGCAAGAAAGCGTAGACGCCCTGATCGAAGTGATGCAGAACTTCGAGAAGGAACAAGGCTAAAACAGCCTTGGGCCCGCTGAGCGGGCGCTTTAAACGCATCCATTTTATTAACCGCAAAAAAGATAGAACATGAAAGTATTGGCCAACGACGGCATTTCACCCGCCGGCAATGAGAAACTGGAAGCGCACGGCTTTACGGTAGATACCGAAAAAGTAGCTCAGGATCAACTGGCCCAGCACATCAAAGATCACCAGGTAGCGGTACTGCTGGTTCGCAGTGCCACCAAGGTCCGCCAGGAGCTGATCGACGCCGTAGAAGGCACCCTTAAATTTATCGGCCGAGGGGGCGTAGGCCTGGACAATATCGACGTGGATTATGCCCGCGATAAGGGCATCATCGTCCAAAACACCCCGGCAGCGAGCACCCGTTCCGTGGCGGAGCTGGTAATGGCCCACCTCTCAGGCATGACCCGCTACCTCTACGCGGCCAACCAACAAATGCCCCTGGAAGGCGAACAAAAATTTAAAGAGCTTAAGAAAAGCTATTCTGCCGGTACGGAGCTGCAAGGCAAGACCCTGGGCATTATCGGCTTTGGCCGCATCGGCCAGGAAGTGGCCAAGATCGCCCTGGGCTATGGCATGCAGGTGGTGGTCAGCGACCCCCAAATCGATAAGGCTACCGTAAGCCTGGCCTTCTTCGATGGCCGCAGCCTGGATTTCGAGATCGCCACCCAGCCCATGGACAGCCTGCTGGCGGAGAGTGATTTTATAACGCTGCACGTAGGCGGTGCTGGTAAGGCCCTGGTGGGCAAAAGTGAGATCGAAAAAATGAAAGACGGCGCGGCCATCATCAACACCTCCCGGGGCGGCATGGTGGAAGAAGAAGCCCTGATGGATGCTCTGGACAGCGGTAAACTGAGTCATGCGGCGCTGGACGTTTTTGACAACGAGCCCACGCCGGCCATGAAAGTGCTAATGAGTCCCCACACTTCTCTGAGTCCCCACATCGGGGCCGCCACCCTGGAAGCCCAGGACCGCATCGGGGTGGAACTGGCGGATCACATCATCGAAAAGCTGGGATAAGGCAAGCCTACACGGGCAAGCGGGGGGGGTTGAGCCTTTAAACAAGGGCTTGAGGCTGGCCCCCCTTCCTTCCTGCGCCCCGAAAAGATCGTGAGAAAAGGCTCGTTTATATCCCTATTTCCTCCCGTACGAGACGGTGAAAAGGGCGGAAGGACGACAGGCCTAGCTTGTCCCGGAGGGACAGCCTGTGGGTAGGAATAACCGGTATGCCGGTTTGCGGCGTGCCGTAGGTACGCTCTGTGCTTTTCCCTTCCCATCCTGAGCTTCCTTACGTACCTACGCCCCGAAAAAATCGTCAGGACAGGCCCGTTTGTATCCCTATTTCATCTCCGGCGGGACGGCAGAGAAGCCGCAGAAACCTCCGTCTCCTGAAGAAAAACGGCCCCCTTTCTCCATTTACCGATGCCCATCCCCCACTCACCGCCCTGGGCTGGGCGGCGGCCCCTTCTGGCTTGTTTGACTTCGCGGATGGACAGACTTTTGAGCTACCCAAACCAGAAACAAAACCCAAAGCCATGGAAAAACTCAAAAACCAAAACGCCCGGGGCCGGGGCACCATCATTACCGGCGCGGTCATTTTATTGGTGGGCCTGGTATGGCTCCTTAGTGAACTGGGGGTTCACCTGCCGTACTGGGTTTTTAGCTGGGAAACCTTGCTCATCGGGATCGGGGTAGTGCTGGGCATCGATAATAAGTTTCGCAATCCAGCTTCCTACATTCTCATCGCCATCGGCGCTATTTTCCTTATCGACGATTGGGTGGATATTCCATTCCACGTGATGGAATATTTCTGGCCGGCCTTGCTGATGATCATCGGTGCGGTAATCCTCATCCGGCCGCAACGCCGTAAAAAGGAGGAAGATCCCGCCACCGGGGAGGACGCGGCCGCCGCTACCGACCGCCTGGACCTGGTAAGCATCTTCAATGGTACCGAACGGACCGTCATCAGCAAACAATTCAAAGGCGGCGACTCGGTTACCGTCTTCGGCGGTACGGAGATCAATCTCCTCCAGGCCGATATAGAAGGGGAGGCGCGGCTGGATATAGTGACCGTTTTTGGCGGAACCAAAATTCTGGTGCCCAAAAACTGGGAGGTGCGCAATGAGGTTTCCGGCCTATTTGGCGGCGTGGAAGACAAGCGCTACTCTGCGGTGGAGATCGTGACGGATGACAATAAGGTTCTTACCGTCACCGGTACCGCCATCTTTGGTGGGGTAGAGATTGCTAGTTTTTAGTTTTACCGCTTCCGCAGCTTTACCGTCCGCCGGGCGCCTTTCGCGCTTTCCAGGTGCAGCAGGTAGAGGCCGGGGGGCAGGCTTTTAAGCGATAGGGCGGTACGGCCCCGGCGGTAGGTGCCCTCCCGAAGGCGCTTCCCGGCCAGGCTGCTGAGGCGGTAGGTTCCCGCGCCCTGGGGGCTTTGCAGCACCAGGCGGTCTTCGGTGGGGTTGGGATAGATTTTCAGGGAAGCCAGGGCGGCGGCTTCCGGCAGACCAATCTGGGTGACCTGGACGGTATCGCAGTAGGTAGTATCGCCGCAGTAGCTGTTGTAGGCGGTGACGCATACCGGGAAGCGACCGGTACTACCGTAGGCATGCCAGAGGCTATCGCCGCGGGCGAGGGGGCCGCCCTCGCCGAAGTCCCAGTGGAGGCTGTCCGTTTCATGGCCGGTGTACTGGAAGAGCAGCCCCAGGCTGTCTTCCTGCCAGGAGAAGGAAGGTTGGAGGCTGTCGCAGCCCAGGTGGGTAAGGAAGAAGCTGCGCTGGCTGCCCACCTGGAAGAGGGTATCGGCTCCCAGGAAGAGCCAACTGCGGAAGTTGCCCCCCATATAGTAATCTCCGTTGGGCCCGGCGCCCAGGCTGAAGCCAATGGATATATCATTGTCGGGACCCTCCACGGCGTGCAGACCCAGGGGCTGGCCGCTTTGGCGGTCGAAGCGGGCGATGTAGGCGTCGGCGTGCAAAGAATAAACATTAAAGTCTGGTAAAGTATCGGCACCTCCGCTGAAAAAAATACCGTTACTGCTACCACAAAAGGCCACTTCTGAGCCGTTAATGGTTATGCTCGAGGCATCAAAGGATTTACCGGAACCGAACTGAGACCAAAGTAATTTGCCTGCAGGATTAAATTTTAGAAAATAGGGTGCACGAGTGGGCCAATTACCAGGAAAAGGGGGCGCCTGATAGAGGATATTTCCAAAAATTGTATCACTATTACTAGATACACCCGTTACGTAGATGTTTCCCTGATGGTCCAACTGAAGGTCTGTTATACCTCCATCCGTATTGCCACCGTCTTTTTTCCAAACCAGGCTTCCATCCTGGGCATCGTAGGTCAGTATGTAGGGGTTTCCTTTAAGCGTATCGCCCCCTACCAAGAGGGTATCGCGGTCAAAAAGACGCCAATGCCAGCCCCCGATGTAATAGCGCTGCCGCTGGGGGTCGTACTGGAAATTGCCGGTTCCATCCGTCCCAGCGAAGAGCTTGGGACCGTAAGGATCTACCGCCTCCAGGTCCAGGCGGGTGCGGCCCAGGAGCTGGCCCTGGGCGTTGTAGCGGATCACGTAAAAGCCGGCCGTATCGATGCGGTAGGGGCTGCGGGGCAAGCTGCCGGGCATGAGGTAGCAAAGCCAGTGCACCGTGCCGTTGGGCTCCACCTCGTGCCACTGCGATACACTGCCCGATGCGTAATTACTCAGAGAATCTTCCTCCGGCAGGCGCACCCACTGAAAAGCCCCTGCCGAATCGTATTTGGCCAAATACATCTTTTTCAAAAGGTTGGCCGTACTATTTAAGGTGGTATCGCTGTCCAGATGCTTAGGGTCTCCGGAGGTGGTGGTAACGGCCAGGTACACCCCGCCGTTATGGTCCACTTCCACGTCGTAACCCACGTCACCGGAGCTAACGCCAAAAACTTTGCTCCAGCGGTACTGGCCGTCGGCTGTAAAGCTGGAGAGAAGAACATCCGTGCTGGCACTGATGCCGATGGTAGAGAAGGCATTGAGGGGATGGCCGTCTACCTCCAGGCCCCCGGCGCCCACCGGGGCCACCAGGTACATGTTGCCCGCCGGGTCAAAGGCCAGATCCACAACGACGTTGGCATCATCGCCCATCTGCATCAAATTGACACTGCCGCCGCGGATGGCCCACTGCCAGTCCTGGGCGGAGAGAGAAAGGCTAAGCAAAGCCAGGAGCAGGCTAAAAGCAAAAAGCTTGGGGAAATCGGAATTATACATGGGATTAGGGATTTTGAGATGATTTAAAAGTAAGAAAGATTGGGCTTAACAGTCTAAGTAAAACCGCCATACCGGCTTCTTAATGAGTAAAAGCCCCCCTTCGTTGAGGCAACGAAAGGGGGCTTCTGGGGAGCGGGAGGAAAAAAGGGTACTCCCCCTACTGATGAACAAGGTGGCGGTAGGCTTGCAGCGCCCCGTTTACCGACCAGGTAAGCAAGTAGGTGCCCGCTGGAAGAGAGGCCAGGGGCAGGGTGTAATCCTGGAGCCCGGCCCCGGCCGGCAGCTCGTGCTCCTGCAAAATGCGTCCGTCCAGGCCATAGAGGCGCAGGCGAAAGCGATCGCCCGGCTGGTAAGCGGGGTACCGATATTCCAGGTTTACCCGCGTTTTAGCCGGATTGGGATGTAGGGAAAGGGAAGCCTGGACGGCCTGGTCGCTTTCCGTGGGGGCATTCTTAAAGGAGGTATTGTCGCAAAGCCACTTACCCCCCCACTAGACAGACAGATCCCCCGTTTTAAATCTGGCTCCTTGAAAAGATGTAAATTGAGGTAAGGCTTAATCCAAAAGAACACTTAGTTTTAAGCGTCTTTTCCAACCCGGTAAGCCTTTCAAAGAATTCCTGTTATGCCCCAAAACCCCCTTTCCACCAGTCGTGGCGGCCTTTTCTTCGGCGGAGCTACCTTGATCCTGGCCGGGCTGCACTGGCTGGGGGTTATTCAGTTTTATCCGCTGGGGGCCGTGCCGGCCCTGGTAGACGCCGTTTTGCATTGGCTCCTGGTAGGGCTGCTGGTGTACGGCCTGGTCAATGGCCTGAGCACCCTGAGTCTGAAGTTCCAGCGCTGGCTGGGGCTGCTGCTGGTGCTGCCGCCGCTGGTCTGGGGCAGTTTACATTTGGCCCACTGGGCCGGAAACAGCGTACTGCAAAGCATAGGCCGCCCCACGGAGGCCTACGAGCAGTGGCTGCTCGAAACGCGGGTGTTTCGCGCCGTGGTGCTGGTGCTTCTGCTCTACAGCCTGGCGGCCATCACCACCCTCTGGCAGCGCCTGCAAGAAAAAATGGAAAAAGACCGCCACCGCCAGGAGGTAGAGCAGCTCAGCCGTGAGGCCGAACTCTACAAACTGCGCCAGCAACTGCAGCCCCACTTCCTCTTCAATAGCCTCAACTCGGTGAATGCCCTCATAGGCAGCGACCCCAAACGCGCCCGCCAAATGATGCAGCAGCTCTCCGATTTTTTTCGCTACACGGTGCGGCAGGGCGATGATACGCTCATCTCTCTGGACGAGGAATGGCAGCACTTACAGCTGTACCTGGCCATAGAGCAGGTGCGTTTCGGGCACCGCCTCCAGGTAGAACAAGACCTTA
This sequence comes from uncultured Bacteroidota bacterium, assembly GCA_913056475.1. Lineage (GTDB taxonomy): Bacteria > Bacteroidota > Bacteroidia > Flavobacteriales > Schleiferiaceae > CAJXMS01. The sequence continues at coordinate 6,964 of CAJXMS010000024.1, read as the reverse complement.
GTGAGGCCGCCCGCCAGCGCCTGATGCCGCCGCTGCTGCTGCAGCCCCTGGTAGAAAACGCGGTAAAGCACGGCCTGTACGGCACCACCGGCGATACCCACATCAAAGTAGCCGCCTGGAGCGCCCCGCGCAAACTCCACATCGCCATCAGCAATCCCTACGATCCGGAGGAAGCGCCCCGTTCTCGAGGTACGGGATTTGGCCTTAGCTCGGTAAACCGGCGCCTGTACCTGCAGTACGGCCGTACCGACCTGGTGAGCGTTTCCCGCGAAGGGGCTACCTTTAAGGTCCAAATTACTCTACCGCAAAATGAAGCGTAAAGCCCTCATCATAGACGACGAGCCGCTGGCCAGTGGCCTGGTGGCGGAGCACCTGGAACCTTACGATCAAATAGAGCTCCTGGGGCAGTACCACGACGGTTTTGCCGGTCTCAAGGCCATCCAGGAGCACCGGCCCGATCTGGTTTTCCTGGATATCCAGATGCCCAAGCTCAGCGGCCTGGAGCTGCTGGAACTGCTCGAAGAAGAGCGCCCGGCGGTGATCTTTACCACCGCCTTTGACCAGTACGCCTTGCAGGCCTTTGAAGCCCAGGCGGTAGATTACCTGCTCAAGCCTTTTTCAGAAGAACGCTTCCAGCAGGCCGTGGAGAAGTTTCTGGCCCAGCCCCAGCGGGTGCAGGAAAATGCGGAGCGCGTCCAGCAGTCGGAAACCCTCCGGGAGCGACAAAACCGCCTGGTGATCAAAGACGGCGGGCGCATTCGCCTCATCCCCTACGAACAGCTCATCCGCCTGGAAGCGGATGGCGATTACGTGCTCCTCCGCACCGAGCAGGGCAAGTTTATGCAAAAGAAAACCCTCCGGTACTTCGAGGAACGGCTGCCAGAGCAGCAATTTTTGCGGGTGCACCGCTCGCATCTGATCAACCTGAGCCAGGTGCAGCGCATCGACCCCTACGGCAAAAACGACCATCTGGCCCGCCTCCAAAATCAAGACCAGGTGCCCGTAAGCCGGGCGGGGTATCAGCGCTTGAAGGCCTTATTGGATGTATAGGGGCCTGCCGGCCAAATGTGATTCCGGAGATTTTAGACCTTAGATCTCAAACTTTTGATCGCTGGGGGGCTAGAGCCTGGACCTGAGACCGCTGTGCTTTTGGGTTTTAGGCGGGAGGAAGGGTGTTTTCCAGGAGAGAGGGACGGTTTTGGGGTGAGGGAGGTGAGGCAGGTGAGGCTTTAGGCGAGCCCGAGCTTTCCCTGGTGTCATCGGCGTATAGATTTTATGGAACGCTGTGAGCGCGACGATTCCGCTGCGTGCGCGGCGATAGGTTTGCCCGTTTCGGCCCTGCTCCGAGGTCGATTGGGCCTTTTCCAGCGGCTCGGGCCTTGTTCCGGAGGGTGCTTTTGAACTGCCAGGCCGGTCCGTTATTCGGTAGGCATATAGTCGCTTAGCGAATTACATTTGGGCGGCAGCCCCTTTAAAAAACCTTCCCCTTACCTCTGCGTTCCATAACCAAACCCAATATTATGTTCGGACTATTTAAGCAAAAGAGCGAGAAAGAAAAGCTGCAGGCCCAATACGAGAAACTCCTTAAGAAAAGCCACGAGCTCTCCACCACCAACCGCGCCGAAAGCGATAAGGTAGCCGCCCAGGCGGAAGAGATCGCCCAAAAAATCGAGAAGCTGTAGGTTTTTCTAGCTTTAGCGCCCCTCCAGCCATTGCTTAAAGCGGGCGGAGCGTTCCACGCTTACTACGGCATCTTCCTGCAGCGGCGGTTTAAGCATCAGTTTATAACGCGACTTGGAATAGGGAATCAATTCGGCTATACTGTCGATATGCACCAGGATTTGCCGGTTGATCCGGAAAAAAGCTTTCGGGCTGAGGCGGTCCGCATAGTACTGGAGGCTGTGGTCCAAATAGTATTCCCGGCCTTCAAAATCGACGGCGAGACACATTTTGCCGGAGGCTTGTAAGCGGGCCAGTTTTTCCACGGGTAAGGCCCGCAGGCGCTGGCCTTGCTGAACCAAAAGCCTTTCCAGATAGGCATGGCCCGCCATCCCTTCCCGGAGCTGGTGTACGCCTGAGCCGGTAGGTTTTAGCGTCTGATTTTCCCGCTTTTGGAGGGCCTTTTCCAGTTGATCTTTTCCCACGGGTTTGAGCAGATAATCCAGGCTGTAATGGCGGAAAGCCTTCAGGGCGTAGCGATCGTAGGCGGTGGTGAAGATCAGAGGCGTTTCCAGTTGCAGGGGTTCGAGGAAATCAAAGGCATAGCCATCGCTCAAGTGAATGTCCACGAAGAGGAGGTCGGCCTCTGCGGCTCGTCTTTTAAGCTCCTGATAGGCTTGTTCGGCAGAGGCCAGGACGCCCAGGAGCCCCCACTCCGGGCGTAAGGTGCGGACCATATCTTCCAGTTTCTCCGCCGCCAGGGCCTCGTCTTCGATGATAAAATACTTCATGAAGCAGGGGAAATTAGGGGCAACGCTGCTATGAACCACCCGTCTTCCCGCCAGAAGTGGGGCGCAGGCGCCTTGAGCAGCCGGTAGCGGGCCCGTAGGTTGTCCCAGCCGGTGCCGGTAGAGGCTTCGCCCCCGGACCAGGGCGCCCGGGGCTGATCGCTGTTGCGCAGGTAGAGCCAATCGTTCTCGCGGCTCAGTTTCAGTTGCAAGGGTTTTTGTGGGCTCATCTTGTTGTGCTTGATGGCATTGCTGAGCAGTTCTTGCAAACTTAAAGGCGGGAGCAGCGCTTCCTCGCCATCGGGGCGGCATTGATCTTCCCAAAGCAGAGCGGATCCGAACCGGATACGCTGCAGCTCCAGGTAGCTGTCCACGAAGGCCATTTCCTCTTTCAGGGGGATGAGGGTTTCGTCTTTGGTCTCCAGTACCTTTCGATACACCTGGGCAAAATGATCCAGGTAGGCCTCGGCCTGGTCGGCATCTTTGCGTATGAGAGAGGAAAGTACGTTTAAGCTGTTAAACATAAAATGCGGGTCCAGTTGCGCCCGGAGGTTGGCATACTGGCTCTGAAGGTGTTCTGCCCGCAATCGCTCCGCTTGCAAAAGGCTTTCCTGCCATTTTTTAAAAAAGGAAACGCCCTCAAAAATGGCCACTACGATGAGGGTAATGGCAATCCCAAAGAGCACCTGATCAAAGACGTAGCGGCCATCGAAGCTTTCGCTGGCTTGCGGTTCATAAATCCCCAGGGCCCGTCCGCCCAGGATGATCAGCAGCTGCACCCCACTGGCGTAGCCGATGAGCAGCGCCAGTTCGATGGCCAGGCGTTTCCAGGGCTGGCGCTCCCAGGGCAAAAAATGATTGAGCACCACCGTAAGCGAAAAGCAGCCGTAAAAGAGGCTGGCGGTAAAGAGCAGGGAATAAGCCGCGGAGCTGAGCCAGTGTGTCCAGGCCTGGGCAGCGGTGCCGGCATCAAGGACCTCCCGGGCCCAGAAAATGATGACCGGTATCGCGGCGATAAGCAAGACCAGCCCCAGGTTCTGGCGGGTAAAGACGCGGTGGGCTAATTGCTGGCGGAGGGTAGTCATGAGGGCATATCAGGTTGGTAAGCTAGGGATTAGACAGGTTTAGGCCATTATGCCCTATCAAACTTTCCCATTTTACCTTACTGATGGGGTTTATTTCTTTCCAGTCACTTCTATTATTTGCTCGTATAATTCGGGAATTTTATTTTTGACTACATCCCAAACAATCTCATAATTGACGCCCATATAATCGTGAATGAGCCTATCGCGCATACCGGCCATGTTTTTCCAGGCAATGATGGCCCATTTGATCTTATAATCCGCCGGTATCTTTTTGGTGGCTTCTCCTATAATTTCCAGGCTTCTTATGATTGCGCGCTTCAATGTTTCATCAGCCAGAAAATCAGCCTTACTTGTCTCCGGTTTTATTACCGTGAGAATATAGAAACACTCGTCTCGTATATGTTTGAGGTATTCCAACGGGTTCTTAGACATATTGAACTTCCTCTAAAATATGAGATTTAAAATAAGGACTTAAGCCGTTTTTCGTCACCATCTCAATTTTATGATTCTTAAATAATTGCTCAATCAAGTCATAGACGGCCATGTAGTTGTCAAAGTTTTCCATCTCGGGCTTAAAATCTACCAATAGATCAATATCACTATTTTCCGACGGTTCACTTCTGACATAGGAACCAAATAAACCAATGGACTTGACTCCCAATCTGGAAATATCAGATTTTTTGCTTTTTAGGCTGTGCAGAATAGTTGCTTTATGGGTCATGATGAGGATTTGGTACAAATATAGCTAACTTAGAGCAGGCGGGTTTTGGTCTACACTTGGGCTCACCCTGAAAGTCCTAAGTGCGTACCCTGGCCTCTAGGGCATTTTTTAAAAAAGGACACCCCCTCAAAAATGGCCACTACGATCACCGTAATGGCAATCCCAAAGAGCACCTGATCAAAGACGTAGCGGCCATCGAAGCTTTCGCTGGCTTGCGGTTCATAAATCCCCAGGGCCCGTCCGCCCAGGATGATCAGCAGCTGCACCCCACTGGCGTAGCCGATGAGCAGCGCCAGTTCGATGGCCAGGCGTTTCCAGGGCTGGCGCTCCCAGGGCAAAAAATGATTGAGCACCACCGTAAGCGAAAAGCAGCCGTAAAAGAGGCTGGCGGTAAAGAGCAGGGAATAAGCCGCGGAGCTGAGCCAGTGTGTCCAGGCCTGGGCAGCGGTGCCGGCATCAAGGACCTCCCGGGCCCAGAAAATGATGACCGGTATCGCGGCGATAAGCAAGACCAGCCCCAGGTTCTGGCGGGTAAAGACGCGGTGGGCTAATGGCTGGCGGAGGGGGGTCACTTTTGCAAACTTAGCAGCAAGTTTAGAATATAAGCAGAAGTCCGCCACATTATTCTGCATATCGAAGCATGCATTGCCTTGAGGGGATCGAAAGCGGAAAGATTAGCTTTTAAAGTTTGAGTAGCGGTGAGCCTGAAGCCGAGCACGGGGCCAATATTTCTGGATAGATTGGCCGGAAATGGAAGCTATAGCGTAAGATTAAAGGTGCGTTACCAGGAAGAGGCGGAGCTGGGCTTGCTCTTCTACTCCAGGCTATGGTAGATAGCAGTCTACACCCATTTAAATCCTGCGGCCAGAGCAGTAGAGGCAATAAAAATATAAGCGCTAAATATGGCTAAATCAAAAGTTTGGCTAACTTTGAACAGAACTTAAAGCACATCTTAATTATGAAAAATTCAGTAAAAGCAGCCCTGTTCCTATTCATAGGGGGGGGGGCTAAACGCTCAAATTCTGCAAACAGCAGAAAGTGGAGGTAACAGTACCCACACCCAGCAGCATACTAAGCCGAGGGGGGCATATGTGGCCTGTGTGGATGACATGGCCGATGAAGTGGTTGCGGCTAATTTCAATCCCAACCAAAGTGTTATGTTCAATAACATGATTTCGGCTGCCAATACCTTCGATATGAACTACCTGGCTTTCTTTGGGGCCAACTTAGTAGTAGATGCCTCGCCAAGTGACAGTCCCGAAGAACAAGCCTTGCGGGAAATCCTCAAGGAAACACGCAATCAGTTGCCTGGAATAAAGTTAGGGGTAGTTGTAGGAGATGATGATAATTTCTCTAATTTCGAGACCAGCGACATCCAATTTGCGCCTACGCCATGGGAAGCTTGCGAACCTGAGCCAGGTATTTCTCCGTTAAGCTCCCAGGATTTAACGGATCTAATGAATCCACAAAATCCCAGTCAGGGAGATCGATACCGGGCGGAAGTGCTCAAATTTGTGGCCCGCTTGTTTAAATACTTTAATGGGTCTTATACTCCGGGTCAAACCCAAATTAATTCCACCAACAACCTATCCGGGACAAAGGACGACGGGGTAAAACTTCAAGCTGCTCCTTATGAGCCACCGGAAAGGGGCGACTATTTTGATTGGGTTTCTCTGGACCATGAATACTGGGTAGGAGGATTTATTTCAGATATCTATGGGTCGACCAATTGGCAATATGGAAGTAGAGATGTTGATTTTGCATACAACGATCACAAATTGATTCTTGACGGGATCCATTCTACGCTATCCTCTTCTGCTCTAGGATGCTATGCAAGCGTAGAGTCCTACGAGAACATCATTACTACCAGTTTCCCGGTGACGCACAATTCAGTTACTCGCTACATCAGTACCTCTATAAATACCCAAGCTGATGAGCTAACGGGTAAGATGGACCGCGTACTCCCCAATCACTATTTTTGGTTTCCCGAGGGCATTGACGACCGGTATTGTAAGGCTATAGAGGCCTGGGGGCAGGCAACCTGGGCCCTTAGCACCAATTTTTGGCCCGCTTTCTCGGTAGAGCGATCCGATGAGAATAAAAACTATTGTGCCAATTCTTCGGGACAAGCTTGGGGCGATTTTCTAGGTTGGTTTATGGACCCGTCTACTCCCTGCAATACCCCATTGCCCTACGATCCCTGTCAGGATCCCAAAGCACCCTATGATGTAGATGAGGTGGAAGATGTATACCTACACGAAATCAATCAATCCAACTGGACCTGTGATAATAATCCAGCTAGTATAGGAAAATATCAACCCGATGGTTTCATGTGGTTTACGCTTCACCTCATGGATGAGCAGGGTCTTGTCAAGAAAAGGGGATCGGTTGCCCAAAATAGCCAGCCTTTGGAAGTTTATCCCAATCCGGTTTCTGGGAGATTAAATCTTCCCTTAGATAAGGACCTTGTCAGCGTTTTCAGTGCCAGGGGGCAGCGCATGTCGATGCAAATACGAGGTAATCAGCTTGATGTTGAAGACTATCCTGAAGGGCTTTACATTTTATCCTTCGAGGGAGAAGAGAAAACACTAAAAATAAAAGTTAAGCACTAATGAAACGTATCACAGGAGTAGCAATTTTGGTAAACCTCCTGTTTGCAGGGCTGGCCGCTGGCCAGCCCCTGCATCTTTTCGCGGGTCAACGCATCCAGC